>JAEVHO010000529.1 GCA_016802835.1 Micromonospora sp. ATA32
GTGCTGGTCGACGCGTACCGGCGGCCGGAGGTGCCCTACCCGGCCGGTCCGCAGGCCGCCCGGCTCGGCGCCACCGCCATGATCGGACGTGTCGGACGGTCTGCTCGCCGACCTGGGGCACGTGGCGAAGGCCAGCGGCGTCGGCATCGACGTGCACCGGGACTCCTTCGAGGTGCCCCGGCAGATGCGGGACGCCGCGCAGGCGCTCGGCGTCGACCCGTACACCTGGATTCTCGGCGGTGGCGACGACCACGCGTTGGCGGCGACCTTTCCCCGGTCGGTCGCCCTGCCCGCGCAGTGGCGGCCGATCGGCCGGGTGGTCGAGGGCGCCGGGCTGACCGTGGACGGTCAGGCGTACCACGTCCGGCCGGCTGGGACCACTTCCGGTAAGGGCCGTGACGGGTCGTAACCTTTACGGGTGAGTGAGATCGAGATCCGGGCCCTGCGTTTCGACTCGCCGGTGGCGCAGTCGCTGATCCGGGCGGCGCTGGCCGACCTGGGCCAGCGGTACGGTGGCAGCGGCGACGATACGCCGGTCGACGCCGCCGAGTTCGAGCTGCCGGACGGGTCCTTCCTGGTCGCCTACCTCGGCGGGGAGGCGGTCGGCTGCGGCGGCTGGCGCAGCCACGGCGAGGCCGGTGACACCGCCGAACTGAAGCGGATGTACACCGCTCCCGCCGCCCGGGGCCGGGGGGTCGCCCGAGCGGTGCTCGCTGCCGTGGAACAGTCCGCCCGGGAGCAGGGGCGCAAGCGGGTCGTCCTGGAGTGCGGCGACAAGCAGCCGGAGGCGATCGCGATGTACACCTCCGCCGGGTACGAGCCGATCCCCAACTTCGGCTTCTACGCCGACGCGCCGGGCTGCCTCTCCTTCGGCCGCCCGCTCTAACCAAGTCCCACCAGCCCGGACCGCGCTCGACGGCGCGGTCCGGGTGCGGCACGTCGGGGCATCCTCAGCCGACGCTGATCTGGATCTGCTCGGCCGCCTTGCGGGCGGCGCCCTCCGCCTCGGCCGGGCCGGCGCCCCAGACCAGCAGGTGACCGCTGCGCCGAGCGGAGGAGGTGACCTCCGCCACGGTGTCGCCGACCGCCACGTCCAGCTGCACCTCGAGCACCCCCGGCACCCGGCGGGCCCGGCGCACGCCGTCGATGGCGGTGACCGTGCCGGCCCAGGCCAGCAGGAACTCCACCGCGGCGGCCCCGGTCGGCCGGGCCGGCAGCGCGGGCCGCTCGCCGCGCAGCACCCGCAGGTACGCGTCGATGAAACCGCATTCGTACCCGATCGAGATCAGCGCGGTGATCATGTCGCCGGGCAGCCGGGCCGCGCACTCGACCAGCGTCGGCACCCCGTCGGCGACGATCCACTCGCTGTGCAGCACCCCGGTGCGGAAGCCGGCCGCGTCGGCCAGTCGGGTGGCCACGTCGAGCAGGGCCTGCCGGCCGGCGGCGGGCAGGCCGGACGGCACGGTGTGGCCGGTCTCGACCGGGCGACGCCCGGGCAGCAGCCGCTTGTCGGTGACGTTGCCGAAGATCACCTCGCCGTCGGCGACCAGCAGCTCGACGCTGTGTTCCGGCCCGTTGAGTCGCTGCTCGACGAGCACGCCGGTGGGCAGGCCCCGGCCGGTCGCCTCCGGCGGCTCCTCCGGGGCGGCGGTGGCCGTCCAGCCGGACGCGATCTGCGCCCGGTCGGAGATGAGCTGCACCCCGAGGCTGCCCGAGCGGCGGGTCGGCTTCAGCACGCATCGGCCGCCGAACCGGTCCGCGAACGCCTCGGCCTGCTCGGGCGTGGCGACCAGCTCGTACGCCGGGTTGGCCAGCCCGGCCCGGTCGGCCAGCAGCCGCATCCGGTGCTTGTCGGAGAAGACGTCGGCGGCCTGCGCCCCGGCGCCGGGCAGCCCCAGCCGGTCGGCGAGCCGGGCGGTGGCCGCGACCGCGTACTCGAGGCCGGGCATCACCAGCCGGGCGGCGGTCAGGCCCGGCTCGCTGGCCAGCAGCGCGTCGACGTCCAAGCCGGTCTGGTACTCGGCCGGCACCACCCGCGAGACGAACGGCATCTCCCGCGCGATCCGCCCGATGTCGCGCCGCCGGATCACGTCGGGCTCCTCGACGAGGACGACGCTGCCGGCGGGCAGCTCCTCGCTGAACCAGCGCATCATCCCCAGGGGGGCGCCGACGATGATCATCCCGTCATGGCCCAGGTCCAGGTCCACCCGTCGGTCCTCCGCGCAGCCGGTTCCGCTCGCGCCGACGCCGAATCGCCCGGCCGGCGCAGGAAGACCCTAACCGGGCGGCCGGCACCCGTCGACGCCCCGTGCCTACCTGTCAGTCGCCCGCCGCGTCGGCCCGTCGGCGCGGCCGGGCCCAGCGGGCGACCGAGACCAGCGTGCGACGGGGGACCGGCGCGGGCCCGGTCGGGTGGGCGGATCCGGACACGACAGAGCCGCGGACCACACGGGTCCGCCGGCAATGACGAGATTCAAAGGTGGGGGCGCTACCGCGTCAGGCGCGGGTGACCTTGCCGGCCTTGATGCACGAGGTGCAGACCTGCAACTTCTTGGTGTTGCCGCCACCGGCCGGGGTACGCACCGACTGGATGTTCGGGTTCCAGCGGCGGTTGGTCCGCCGGTGCGAGTGGGACACGTTGTGGCCGAAGCCCGGTCCCTTGCCACAGACGTCGCACACGCTAGCCACGGGATACTCCTGGGATTGAAACGTTCATGGGGTTGCCGGCAGGGTGCTGCCCGGGCAACCTGGCCAGGTTACCCGATGACCCGCCCGCCGGACCAACCGGCCCGGTCACCGGGGCCGGCGTGGGTCCGGTCACAGCCCGCCTCCGGTCGTCCGGAGCCCCGCGCGGCCCGTCCCAGCATCGGTCGTACGAAGGGACGCGACCATGAGAGTAGTGCCGACCTGACGCCGGAGTCGCCCGGGGCCGGGCCGCGGGACGACACGCCGGGTGGGGACGGCCGACCCCGGCGCGTGTCGGTGCGCGCCAGTAGGCTTCTCGCCGTGCTGGACACCCTCGACGCCGCCGCGGTACGCCGCTGGTGCGCGAGCGGGCTGGCGGCGCTCCAACGGCACCAGGGCGAGATCGACGACCTGAACGTCTACCCGGTCCCCGACGGGGACACCGGCACCAACCTGGTGCTCACCCTCACCTCCGCCCAGCAGGCGCTGGCGATGGACCTGGACACCCTCCCCGACGGCGGGCCCACCGCGCACGGGCACGCGCTGCGGCTGATGGCGCGGGGTGCGCTGCTCGGCGCCCGCGGCAACTCGGGGGTGATCCTCTCCCAGATCCTGCGCGGGTTCGCCGACGCGGTCGCCGCCGCGCCGGCGTCCGTGGCCGGCAGTTGGCCACCGCGCTGCGCCAGGCCACCACCGCCGCCTACGCCGCGGTCGCCCGTCCGGTGGAGGGCACCCTGCTCAGCGTCGTCGCGGCCGCCGCG
>JAEVHO010000530.1 GCA_016802835.1 Micromonospora sp. ATA32
GCCCACCGGCGGCGGGGGCGGGAGTGGCCTACCTGCGCCGGCGGCGGGCCCAGCTGACCGCCCGGGACGAGGGCCAGCGGATCGCGGCGAACGCGGCGGTCCACCGGGACGACGCCGGGGTGGCCGGCGCGCTCACCGAGCGCCGCGCGGAACTGGGCCGCGACGCTGGACCGGCTCACCGGCCGCGGGCGAGTGGGGGCGTCAAGGGGGTACGTGTGCCCGGCGCGGGCGCCGCGGACCGAGGAGCCCACCGGCGGCGGGGGCGGGAGTGGCCTACCTGCGCCGGCGGCGGGCCCAGCTGACCGCCCGGGACGAGGGCCAGCGGATCGCGGCGAACGCGGCGGCGACGGTGCACGAGGAGCTGGCCCGGGTACGCCGTGGCGGCTCGCCGGCACGCCCCGCAGGACCGGCGGCTCTCCGGCGCGCCCACCGCGATGGTGCTCAACGGCGCGTACCTGGTCGACACGTCGGCGCTGGGCGGCTTCAGCGAGCTGGTCCGGGCGCTGGCCGACCGGCATCCGGAGATCCGGCTGGAGCTGACCGGCCCGTGGCCGCCGTACTCCTTCGCGGCGGACCGGTCGGAGCAGCCCGCGCACACCGTCCGGGAGCCGGCGTGAGCACCGTGCGGGACCGGCCGTGGTGACCACCTCGCTCGCGCCGAGCAGCGCCGACGATCCGCTGGCCTACCGGCCGGTGGCGCTCGTCGACCTGCTCGACCGGGTGCTCGGCACCGGCGTGGTGATCACCGGCGACATCACCCTGGCCATCGCCGACATCGACCTGGTCCGCATCTCGCTGCGCGCGCTGGTCGCCTCGGTCGGCGCCCTGGTCCCGCCCGAGCTGGGCGAGGAGACGCGATGACCGCGTCCGACCAGTCGCGCCCCGCTTGTCGGGACGAGGCGGCCGAGCTGGCCGCGACGCTGGGCGATCCGAGCTGGCAGGCGCCCAGGGTGAAGCCGCTGGACCGGCGCCTTGCCGTCGACCGGGACTCTGTCGAGAAGGGACTGGCCAGCCTCGTGCTCACCGTCATCGAGCTGCTGCGCCAGCTGATGGAGCGGCAGGCGCTGCGCCGGGTCGACCTCGGCGACCTGACCGAGGAGCAGATCGAACGGGTCGCGCCACCCTGATGTTGCTGGAGGAGCAGATGACCCAGCTCCGGGAATACTTCGGCCTGGCGCCGGAAGACCTGAACCTGGACCTCGGCCCGCTCGGCCCCCTGCTGCCCACGGACTGAACGGGCGGCGGCGGTCAGCCCCGCCGGCTCTCCGCGTACGCCGCCAGCCAGGCGACCTGGGCCGGGTCGAGCGACGGGCGGACCCGGCGACGGGCGGTGGCCACGTGCGCCGCGGTGACCGTGGAGGCGGTCAGCGACTCCCGCATCGCCGCGAGGGCAGCCTCCCGGACCAGCGCCGCGCAGTCCGCCGCCGAGAAGCCGTCCAGCTCGGCGGCGAGGCCGGCAAGGTCCACGTCCGCCGCCAGCGGCACGTTCCGCGCCGAGGCGCGCAGGATCTCCACCCGGGCCGGTGCGTCCGGCGGCGGCACGTAGACCAGCCGCTCCAGCCGGCCGGGACGCAGCAGCGCCGGGTCGACCAGGTCGGGCCGGTTCGTCGCGCCGACCACCACCACGTTGCGCAGCGCCTCCACCCCGTCCAGCTCGGTCAGCAGCGCGGCGACCACCCGGTCGGTCGTACCCCCGTCGGTGGCCTGGCCGCGGACCGGTGCCAGCGCGTCGACCTCGTCCAGGAAGATCAGCGTGGGAGCGGCCTCCCGGGCCCGGCGGAACAGCTCGCGGACGGCGCGTTCGCTCTCCCCGACCCACTTGGAGAGCAGCTCCGCGCCCTTCACCGAGAGCACGTTGGCCCGCCCGGTACCGGCCAGCGCGGTGACCAGGTAGGTCTTGCCGCAGCCCGGCGGGCCGTAGAGCAGCACCCCGCGCGGCGGCCGCACCCCCAGCCGGGCGAACGTGTCCGGGTAGGTCAACGGCCAGAGCACCGACTCGGTCAGCGTCTCCTTGATTTCGACCAGGTCGCCGACGTCCTCCAGCGTGACGCTCGCCAGCTCCAGGGTGGACGCCGCCATCGTGGTCGGCCGGACCACCTCCAGGGCGGCATCGAAGTCGGCCATCGCCACGGTCGGCGTCTCGGCGGACTTCTGTCGCAGCGCCGCGTGCACGCCGGCCTCGCGGACCAGCGCGGCCAGGTCGGCGGCGACGAACCCGGGGGTACGACCCGCGACCTCGTCGAGCCGGACGTCCTCGGCCAGCGGCACCTGCCGGGTCAGCACGCTCAGCTGCTCCCGGCGCAGCGCCGGGTCGGCAGCGGGACGGTGATCCGCAGGGTGAGCAGGTCCGGGGCGCGCAGCCCGGGGTCGACGGCCTCCGGCCGGCTGGTCGTGCAGACCACCGCCGCCCCGGACCGGACGACCTCGGCGAGCACCTGGCGGAACACGGTGGCCACCGGGCCCGCGTCCTCCGCCGGGGCGAGCGCCTCCACGTCGGTCACCAGCAGCACCGCCGGCCCGCCCCCGGTGACCACCGAGGCGGCGGTCGCCCGCAGCCGCTGCGCCGCGGCGTCGTTGGTCAGCGCGGCCACCTCGGGCGCCCAGAGCGGGCTGACCCGGGCCCGGACCGTGGCGGCGACCGCCCGGACCAGGGCGGCCTTGCCGGAGCCGGCCGGGCCGGTGAGCAGGACGCCGAGGGAGACCGTGGTGCCCAGCCGGTCGAGCACCTCCCGGTGGTGGAAGCCGAGGTCGAGCAGCTCGGTCAGCTCCTCGGCCTGGGCCCGCAGCCCGGGCAGCTCGTCGACGCTCGGTGCCTCCTCCGGCTCCGCCGCGCCCGCCGCGTCGGCGCCCGTTCCGGTGCCGGCGCCGGGCAGCCCGGGGGAGCCGTGGGTGGCCGGGCCGTGTTCCCAGGCGACGACGGCGTCCATGGTGACCAGCGACCCGGCGCCCGGCTCGACCGCGACCACGGTGAGCAGGGTGCTGGTCCAGGCGTAGCCGACGGTGTTGGCGAGGCTGCGCCGGGCGGCCGCGACCAGGCTGCGGACCGAGGCGTCCGGCAGCACGTCCTGCGGTAGCAGGGAGACGTCGTCCCCGGCTGTCACCACCTTGCCCAGCAGCGCGAGCCGGAGCATCTCCGGGGAGACCGCCGCGGCGATCTCCACCGGGCCGGTCACCGTCACCCGGCGGGCCGGGGTGACCGGGGCGGCGCGGATCGTCACCTGACCGCCGTCGCGGATGCCGAGGTTGCCCAGCACCAGGTCGTCGGCGTACAGCAGGGCGGTGCTCGCGGTCGGCTCGGCCGACGCCACG
Organism: Micromonospora sp. ATA32; assembly: GCA_016802835.1. GTDB lineage: Bacteria > Actinomycetota > Actinomycetes > Mycobacteriales > Micromonosporaceae > Micromonospora. The sequence goes on from JAEVHO010000530.1 coordinate 3,310, forward strand.
ATGCCGGCGGTCACCCGCCGGGAGGCTGCGGACCGAGGCGTCCGGCAGCACGTCCTGCGGTAGCAGGGAGACGTCGTCCCCGGCTGTCACCACCTTGCCCAGCAGCGCGAGCCGGAGCATC
>JAEVHO010000531.1 GCA_016802835.1 Micromonospora sp. ATA32
CCTGGCCAGCCACGAGAAGGCCGCCGCCGCGCAGGACGCCGGGGCCTTCGACCCGGAGCTGGCCCCGGTCGTGCTGGCCGACGGCGGCAAGTTCGCCGCCGACGAGGGCATCCGGCGGGACACCACGCTGGCCAAGCTCGGCGAGCTGGCCACCCCGTTCCGCGCCGACGGCGTGGTCACCGCCGGTTCCGCGTCCCAGATCTCCGACGGCGCCGCCGCGCTCGCCGTCACCACGAGCGAGTGGGCCAGCCGGCACGGCCTGCGCCCGCTGGCCCGGATCCACACCGCGGTGGTTGCCGCCGACGACCCGGTCGCCATGCTCACCGCCCCCATCCCGGCCACCGCGAAGGCGCTGCGCCGCGCGGGGCTGGGCATCGAGGAGATCGGGGTGTACGAGGTGAACGAGGCGTTCGCCCCGGTGCCGCTGGCCTGGCTGGCGGAGACCGAGGCGGACCCGGAGCGGCTGAACCCGCGCGGCGGCGCGATCGCCCTCGGCCACCCGCTCGGCGCCTCCGGCGCCCGGATCATGACCACCATGCTCCAGCACATGCGGGACAACGGCATCCGGTACGGCCTGCAGACCATGTGCGAGGGCGGCGGCATGGCCAACGCCACCATCGTCGAGCTGCTCTAGTCTCCGCATCGTGACCACCACCTCGCTCCCCGACCCGGGCCGTGCCGAGTACGCCGACGCGGTGCCGGGCTGGCTCGGAGAGCTGTTCGAGCCGAACCAGGTCTGACCCGCCGCGGTCGACCGGCGGCCGGCAGGGATCTGGACAGGCGCTGGGGCAGCGGAGAGGATCTTCGGGTCGGTGCAGGCGGGTGCCGCGACGAGGTCCGCCCGCCGACCCATGACCATCCTGGAGATCGGGGTCGCGGCGCCGTCGGTGCGCTGACCAGGTGTTTCGTCCGTCCCGCGCGCCGGCGTCGGCCGGATGACGGACAGCCGGTGCGACGACGGGCGTGGAAGTTGCGCAATCGACGCGTGACCCATATCACGTCTCGTCAGCGGTCGTTGGGCAGGGCATGGACGTCTTCTCCCGAACGTTCCTTCCCGCCGCCGCCGAGACCGGCCTGGCGGTGCAGACCGTCAGCCGGCACATGCCGATCTTCCGTCGTTGCGTCGGCTCCGGCGACGCCACCATCCTGGTCACCCGCTGCAGCCGCCCCGGCCGGGCGGTGCCGGGCGAATACCTGATGCTGCTGACCTACCGGCGGCTGGTGGTCACCCAGCAGACCCGGGTGCTGCACCGGCTCCGCCTGCACCTCAACACCGAGCTGCGCGAGCTCAGCAACGTCACCTGGAGCCCGGACCCGCGCCTGCACTCCGTGGAGTTGGCCGCCACCGCGATCGACGGCGCCCGCGAGCGGTTCCTGATCCGGACCCAGCACCCGAAGCAGGTGTGGCAGCTCGACGAGATGCTCAACCACGCGTTCCGGACCCGCCTGCGGGCGGCCCGGGAGCGGATCGTCGCCACCATCGGCGAGGCGCCCGCCGCCGCGCGTACGTCCGCGTTCCGCCCAGCCGTGGTCAGCTGACCGCAGCCTTACCGAACCCGAACACACCCTGACGTCATCCGCGGCCGCCGGTCGGCAATCATGGGCCGGTGACCGTCGACGCCCAGCAGCGCGGTCTCGTCCTCGTGATCGAGGAGAGCCGGCCATCGCCGAACTGGTCCGGCTCTACCTGAGCCGGGACGGCTTCGGCGTACACCTGGAGCGGGACGGGTCGGCCGGACTGGCCGCCGCCCGCCGGATGCGCCCGGTGGCCTGTGTCCTCGACATCTCCCTGCCCGGCATGGCCGGCACCGAGATCTGCCGGCGGCTGCGCGAGGCCGGCGACTGGACCCCCCGTCATCTTCCTGACCGCCCGGGACGACGAGGTCGACCGGATCATCGGGCTGGAACTCGGCGCGGACGACTACGTCACCAAGCCGTTCAGCCCCCGCGAGCTGGTCGCCCGGGTCCGGGCGGTGCTGCGCCGCACGGCCGGGGCGCCCGAGGGGGCGGAGCGGCCCCGGGTGGTCGGGCCGGTGACCCTCGATCCGGCCCGCCGTACGGTGACCGCCGCCGGCACCCCGGTGCAGCTCACCTCGACCGAGTTCGACCTCCTCGCTCATCTGATGTCCCGTCCCGGGCGGGTGTTCAGCCGGGAGGAGCTGCTGGCCGGCGTCTGGGGCTACGCCGCGCACGCGGGCACCCGCACGGTCGACGTGCACGTCGCCCAGGTACGCGCCAAGCTCGGCCCGGCCAGCGTGATCCGCACCCACCGCGGCGTCGGGTACGCGGCCGATGGCTGAGCGCGCCGGGCCCGGCGGCCCGTCCAGGCCGGAGCAGCTGACCGTCGCGCTGCCGGTGATCGGCGCCCGTCCCGCGCCGCCCCCGCCCCGCCGCCGGTTCGCCCGTACGCTGACCGCCCGCGCGGTGCTGGTCACCTGTGCGGTGTCGCTGGTCTCGGTGCTGGTCACCGCGATCGTGGCGGTGCCGCTGGCGGTCCGTGGCGCCGAACGGCGCGACCAGGAGGCGCTCGCCGCCCAGGCCCGGCTCGCCGCCGAGGTGCTGCGCACCCGGGTGGACCGGGGACGCTCCGCCGACGAGGAACGACTCATCCAGCAGCTGCGCAACCAGGGCATCAACGCGTACCTGATCCGTCACGGCGCGGTGGACCGGGCCGGCCTGCCGACCCAGGTGGTGGCGCGGGTCGCGACCGGCCGCAACGTCTCCGGCCGCCGGCTGGTGGACGGACGGCGGGCGCTGGTCGAGGGGCGGGCGCTGCCCGACGGCAACGGGGTGGTGCTGACCCGGACGGTGACCAGCGGACTGTGGCGGCAGATCTTCCTGAGTCTCTGGTTGCCGCTGCTGGCCGGGTTGGCCGCCGGGGTGGTCGCCGGGCTGCTGCTGGCCCGCCGGCTGGCCCGGCCGATCCGCAACGCGGCCACCGCCGCCGCCCGGCTGCGGGCCGGCGACCGCGCGGTCCGGGTGCCGGTGGAGCCGCCCGACGAGGTGGCCGACCTGGCGTACGCGCTGAACGGGCTGGCCGCCGCGCTGTCCACCAGCGAGGGCCGGCAGCGGGAGTTCCTGCTGTCGGTCTCGCACGAGCTGCGCACCCCGCTCACCGCGATCCGCGGCTACGCCGAGGCCCTCGCCGACGGCGTGGTCGGTGCGGACGAAGCGCCGAGCACCGGCCGGACGATGCTCGCCGAGGCGGAGCACCTGGACCGGCTGGTCCGCGACCTGTTGGCGCTGGCCCGGCTGGAGGCGGCCGACTTCCCGCTCGAGCCGGTCCCGGTCGACCTGTCCCAGCTGGCCGCCGACGCCGAGCGGACCTGGGCGAGCTGCGCACCCCGCTCACCGCGATCCGCGGCTACGCCGAGGCCCTCGCCGACGGCGTGGTCGGTGCGGACGAAGCGCCGAGCACCGGCCGGACGAT
>JAEVHO010000532.1 GCA_016802835.1 Micromonospora sp. ATA32
CCCTGGCGGTGGTGGCGCTCCAGCGGGACCAGCCGACGGAGGTGGCGGCGAATCTGGCGCTGGCCGGACCGGCCACCGAGGACGCCGGCACCGCGGTGCACGGCGAGCTGCGGGCGGCCGAGGAGACCGCCCGGGAGGCACTGGCCATGGCCCCCGTGCCGGGGCTGGTCCAGCCGGGTCGACTGCGCGCACGCGTACCTGGCCCTGGCGGTGGTGGCGCTCCAGCGGGACCAGCCGACGGAGGTGGCGGCGAATCTGGCGCTGGCCGGACCGGCCACCGAGGACGCCGGCACCGCGGTGCTCGCCGCGCTGAGCCGGACGCAGGGTGCTGCGCGACGGCCGGGGACCTGGCCGCCGGGGCACCGGGCTGCTGGAGCAGGCGGGGGGACCGGTTGGCCGACCGGCCCGGCGCGGGGCGAGCTGCGGAACTGGCTGCTCGCCGCCGAGGCGGACCTGCGGGCCGCGCGCGACGACCTGGACACTGCGCGCGAGCTGCTCACCGAGGCGTTGCGGGCCTCCACCGCCCCGACGGAGACGTTGGCCGTGGCACTGGCCTGCGTCGAGCTGCGGGCCGGCGACCCGCGCGCCGCCGGGTACGCCCTGCCGGAGTGGGACGGCCCGGAGGCCGCCTCCTGGCCGTTGTCGGTACGCCTCGAAGCCGGCCTCGTGGACGCCGTGCTGGCCCGGCGGGGCGGCGACGAGCGTCGGCCGGACGGATCCTGGAGCGGGTGCTGGACCTGGCCGGGCCGGAGGGCTTCCGGCGGGTGTTCCTCCGCGCCGAGCCGGGGTTGCGGGACCTGCTCGCCGTGCACCTCGACTCCGGCACCGCGCACTGGCCGACGGTCAGCGACCTGGTCCGGGGCGCGGACGAGCCTGCCGAGCGGGGGCGGACAGAACCGGAGCCGGGGCTGGACGAGCCGCTCACCGAGCGCGAGCTGACCATCCTGCGCTACCTGCAGAGCATCCTGTCCAACGTGGAGATCGCCAGCGAGCTGTCGCTGTCGGTCAACACGGTCAAGACCCACGTCCGCAACATCTACCGCAAGCTCGACGCCACCCGCCGCCGCGACGCCGTCCGCCGCGCCCGCGACCTCCACCTCATCTGACCTCCACCCCACCGGCGCCACGGGGTGGGGTGGAGGGAGGTGGGGTGGGTCAGGTGTTGGCGGCGGAGTCGACGGCGGCCAGCAGGTCCGGCACGGAGTAGCCGCCCTCGTAGCGGAGCTCGTTGAGGAACAGCGTGGGGGTGCCGTTGACCCCGCTCCGGATCCCGCCCACGAAGTCCTGCCGGACCCGGTCCGCGTGCGCGTGCCGCTCCACCTCGGCGGCGACCTCCTCCGGCCGCAGGCCGAGCTGCTCGACGGCGAGCGACAGGTGCACCGGGTCCAGCTGGTCCTGGTGCTCGTAGAGCCAGTCGTGCATCGGCCAGAACCTGCCCTGCTGGCCGGCCGCTTCGGCGGCCTCGGCGGCGCTCTCCGCGTACGGGTGGATGTTGTCGATCGGGAAGTGCCGGTACACCAGCCGGACCAGGTCGGCCCGCTGCCGCAGCACCTCGTGCAGATTCGCGTACGCCGCCCCGCAGTAGTGGCACTGGAAGTCGGCGTACTCGACGATCGTCACCGGTGCGCCCGCCGGCCCCCGGACATGGTCCTGTTCGCCCACCGGCACCCGGAGCCGGGCGGTGACCTGCAGCGGCGTTGTCATCCCGCCACCACCTTCCGGTCGGCGCCGAGGTGTTCCAGGGCGTCGACGTCGATCACCACCAGCGCCAGCCCGTTCGGATCAGTCATGACTCCCACCCTCGCGCCCGCCGGGGTGAGCCCGGCTCACCCGGGCGGGGTGGTTCGGCGGCGTGGAGCCGGCCGGGGTGTCACGGGTTCACGGTGATGTGGTTGTGCACCTCGGCGATCCCCGGGGCGGACCAGACGATCCGCTCCACCTCGGCGCGCTGCGGCACGGAGTGCACGTCGCCGTCCAGGAGCACCGTGTCGCCGTGCACCCGGACGCTGATCCGCTCGGCCTCGGTCGCCCCGCTGCGGGCCAGGGCGTCGACGATGCGCTCCACCAACTCGTCCCCGGCGGCCCGGGTGGGGGGCCGTACGGTGAGCCCGTTGCTCACCCCGCGTACCCCGGTCAGCCGGCCGACGGCGCGTTCGGCGGCGCGGCGCTGGTATTCCCACTGCACCTCGCCGTGCAGCGTCACCCAGCCCGCGGAGACGGTCACGTCGATGGTCTCGACCGGCACGAACGCGTCCCACTCCAACGCCCGCCCGACCGCGGTGGCGATCTCCGGGTCGCTGCGCTCGGCCGAGGTGCCCAGCCGGACGGCGAGGTCGTTGGCGACCGCCCGGACCCGGGCGACCCGGTGCGCGGCCCGTTCCGCGGCCCATTTCTTGGCGTAGCTGTCCACCCAGCCGGTCAGCGTCACCACTCCCTGGGAGACGGTCACGCCCACCTCGTTCGGGCGGACCCGGGGTTCCCAGGTCAGCTCGTCGAGGACGTCGGACTGGATGTCCTGGTCGGTACGGGTGATCGTGGCGGTGGCCATCTGTCGCTCCTCCCTGGTCGGGTGCTCGGGCGGGCTCCGGGGCGTCGGCACGGCGGCCCGCCGGTGGCGGTGCCGTCGGCACGGACGCCCACCAGGAGCGATCCTGCCGGCGACCGGGGTGAGCCCTCATCACCCGGAGCGGGCGAGGACCGTCGACAACCGCACACCGGGTCGGGCACGATCTGGGTCGATCGGACGGCGGACGGGGCGGGCGATGAGCAGCAAGGTGGACGCGGCCCCGGCCGCCGGGCACGTGCGGCGCGGCTGGCAGCCGGGCGCCGGCGAGTGGCGGTGGGCGTTCGGCGTCCTGGGCCGGGTGGCCCGGCACGAGTGGACCCTCGCGGTGCTCGCCGCACTGGTGCTGGCCGCGGCGTTGACCTGGCCGACGCTGCGCGACCTGACCGGGACGATCCCGCAGGACACCGGCGACCCGACGTTGCAGGCCTGGCAGATCGCCTGGGGCGGGCACGCGCTGCTGACCGACCCGGGTCACCTCTGGCACTCCAACACGTTCTATCCCGAGCGGTACACCTACGCATACTCCGACACCCTGCTGGGCTACGCCCCGTTCGGCCTGGTCGGGCACGGTCCGGTCGCCGCCGTCGTCCGCTACAACCTGCTCTACGTGCTGGTGCACGCGCTGGCGTTCGTCGGCGCGTACGCGCTCTCCCGGTCGCGGGGCTGTTGCCCACCGAGTCCGCGGCCTTCGTGCCCGAGGTCTCGTTGAGCTTCCAGCGCGCGACCGGGGTCAGCGCCGACGAGGGGGTACGTCGTCTCGGCGACGCCCGGCCGGCCTTGTCGTAGAGCGCCTCCGAGCTGCCAGTGACCTTGTTGCCGTTGGCACCGTCGGTGGAGACGGTGGAGACGACGTTGTCGTCGGC
>JAEVHO010000533.1 GCA_016802835.1 Micromonospora sp. ATA32
CAGCACGGCGGTACGCCCACCGGGGGCGGGACCGCCGATCAGGCCCGGCTCGATCGCGCCCTCCGCCGACGCCACCTCGACCGCGGCCAGCGAGGCCGCCGACGGGGTGGGCAGGTCGGCGGCCGGAGCCCCGGTGGTGGACGGCGCGATCGGGCCGGCCCCAGGGTCCGTGTCGATCGCGATGATCGGCGTACCGACCTCGACCGTGGTGCCCGCCGGGTGGAAGATCGCCTGCACCTGGCCGGCCCACTTCGCCGGGATCTCGACGGCCGCCTTGGCCGTCTCCACCTCGACGATGGGCTGGTTCAGCTCGATCACGTCACCGACCTTGACCAGCCAGCTGAGGATCTCGCCCTCGGTCAGGCCCTCGCCCAGGTCGGGAAGGTTGAACTCCTTGACCCGCGTCATCCCGCTCACCAGCCGAAGGTGCGGTCGACAGCGTCGAGCACCCGGTCGAGGTCGGGCAGGTACTCCTCCTCCACCCGGGAGGCCGGGTAGGGGGTGTCGAAGCCGGTCACCCGCAGCACCGGGGACTCCAGGGAGTAGAAGCACTCCTCGGTGATCCGGGCCGCGACCTCCGCACCCAGGCCCAGGTTGCCCGGGGCCTCGTGCACCACCACGCAGCGGCCGGTGCGCTTCACCGACTCGTACGCGGCGGTCAGGTCGAGCGGGGAGAGTGAGCGCAGGTCGATCACCTCCAGCTCGCGGCCGTCCTCGGCGGCGGCGGTCGCCGCGTCCAGGCAGGTCCGCACCATCGGACCGTACGCCAGCACGGTGGCCTCGGCGCCGGGCCGGACGACCCGGGCCGAGTGCAGCGGGTACGCGCCGTCCAGCGGCGTGTCCAGCTCGACCGGACCCTTCTCCCAGTAGCGCCGCTTGGGCTCCAGGAAGACGATCGGGTCGTCCGAGGCGATCGCCTGCTGGATCATCGAATAGGCGTCCTGCGGGTTGGCGCAGGTGACGACCTTCAGGCCGGCGGTGTGCGAGAAGTACGCCTCCGGCGACTCGGAGTGGTGCTCGACCGCGCCGATGCCGCCGCCGTAGGGGATCCGGATCACCATCGGGATCCGGACCTTGCCCTGCGAGCGGTAGTGCATTTTCGCCACCTGCGACACGATCTGGTCGTACGCGGGGTAGACGAAGCCGTCGAACTGGATCTCGCAGACCGGGCGGAAGCCGCGGATGGCCAGGCCGACCGCGGTGCCGATGATGCCGGACTCGGCCAGCGGGGTGTCGATCACCCGCTGGTCGCCGAAGTCCTTCTGCAGGCCGTCGGTGATCCGGAAGACGCCGCCGAGCTTGCCGACGTCCTCGCCCATGATGACGACCTTGGGGTCGTTCTCCAGGGCCCTGCGCAGGCCGGTGTTGAGGGCCTTGCCGAGGGTGAGCGTCTCCGTGGCCATCAGTGCGCGCTCCCTTCGAACGACTCCATGTAGCTGCTGAACTGCGCCCGCTGCTCGTCGAGCTCGGGGGACCCGTTGGGGTAGACGTGGTCGAACATCGTCACCGGCTCCGGGTTGGGCATGGCGAGCACCCGCTCGCGCAGGTGCACCGACTCGGTGCGGGCCTGCTCGTCGACGGAGGCGAAGAAGTCCGCGTCGGCGATCTGCTGCCGGGTCAGAAACGCCTTCATCCGGGCGATCGGGTCCTTGGCCTGCCAGGCCTCGACCTCGCTGGCGATCCGGTAGCGGGTCGGGTCGTCGGAGGTGGTGTGCGCGCCCATCCGGTAGGTGTACGCCTCGATCAGGCTGGGGCCCTGGCCGAGCCGGGCGTTGTCCAGCGCGTGCCGGGTGACCGCGTACGAGGCGAGCACGTCGTTGCCGTCCACCCGTACGCCGGGGAAGCCGAAGCCGGCGGCCGCTGGTAGAGCGGGACGCGGGTCTGCCGCTCCAGCGGCTCGGAGATGGCGTACTGGTTGTTCTGGCAGAAGAAGACCATCGGCGCGTTGAACACGCTGGCCCAGACGAACGCCTCGTTGACGTCGCCCTGGCTGGTGGCGCCGTCGCCGAAGTAGGCGATCACCGCCTCGCCGTCGTCGGTGCCGGTCTTGCCGTCCATCGTCACGCCCATGGCGTAGCCGGTGGCGTGCAGCGTCTGCGCCCCGATGACGATCGTGTACATGTTGAACTTGAACTCGTTCGGGTCCCAGCCGCCCTGGTCGACGCCGCGGAACAGGCCGAGCGGCATGATCGGGTCGATCCCCCGGCAGTACAGGACGCCATGCTCCCGGTAGGTCGGGAAGGCCATGTCCTGGGTCCGCAGCGCCCGCCCGGAACCGACCTGGGCGGCTTCCTGGCCGAGCAGGCTCGCCCACAGGCCCAGCTCGCCCTGCCGCTGCAGCGCGGTGGCCTCGGCGTCGAGCTTGCGGACCAGGACGAGGTCGCGGTAGAGCCCGCGGTACTCGTCGTCGGTGAAGTCGACGCGGTACTCGGTGCCGTCCGGTCCGACCGCGCTGTCGATGCGCTCGCCCTCGGGGGTGAGCAGCTGTACGAGTTCCGGGTCCTTGGTGCTCGCCGCGGCTCGCTTGGACCGGGGTGTGGCCCGCCGGCCGCGGGTGGTGACCCCGGGGTCGCCCTTTGCCATCCGTCTCTCCCTGTCGTCTCTGCGTCGGCGCCGGGGGTGACCCGTCCGCGCAAATCGTGCGCCGGCCCGGCGGTGCCGGGCTGGTTCCTGGCGACCGCGCCTAGCCCGGGTGGGGGTTGCCGCGCGGCCTGAGCCGGATTCTGGGCGAACCCGGTTCGGGAGCGCCGGCGCCCAACCACGCCTGCCGCGGGGTGCGCGGAGGTCGCGGCTGCGTTGCCGTCGTGCCCAAATGATTGCAGAGGAGGTGAGCGGGCCCACAGTACGCCCGCCCCACCAGCACCGGAGCGCCCGCTTCGCGAAGTGTTGAGGGGTTTGTCGCCCGCAAGTCGGACTCAGGCGGACAAATTGTGTGTCGACACGCTGTGCTGGCTGGTGAACTGAGCGTCACTGGTCCACGCTGGCTGGTGCCGGAAGGACAGTCCGCCGACGGTCGTCCGGGTAGTGGCGGGTGGTGCCCGCCCGAGTCCCTGCCATGGTCGACGACGAGGAGTGCGCCGGTGTCCGAGCCAGCTGAGGGTCCCGGTGCGCCGCTGCTCGGTCGACACCGCTCGGCCGGCGGAGGCGGCTACCGGCGGGTGGTCGGGGCGCACCGGCACGCGGGCCTGGGCGGCCCCACCCGGGGCTATCTCTTCACCGTGGCGCTGCTCGCCGGCACCGCCTCGATGCCGATCCGTCGCCGCGATCAGCGCCGGGTCGGCCACGGTGGGCAGCACGGCCCTGCCGGACAGCGCCACCCCGTTCATCCCGACGCCGTCCGTCGGCCCGGTGGTGCTCCCGGTGCAGGCCACCAACCAGCCGCCGCTGCCGGCCAGCCCCCGGACCGTCCACCCCGACCGCCTGG
>JAEVHO010000534.1 GCA_016802835.1 Micromonospora sp. ATA32
GCCCCACGATCGCACGGGCGGCGACGGACACGACCGCGCGGACGGCGACGGCCATGGGGGCGGCGACGATGTCCGCGAGCGTCTGGCGGCGGTGATGGGACTGGGGCGCGCGCTCGCGGTGACCGGTCACCTGGACGAGGCCCGCCGGTGCCGGGCCGAGGCGATCACCACCGCTGAGCGGCTCGACGACCCCGGCCTGACCGCGAGCGTGCTCGCCGCCTTCGAGGTACCGGCCGTCTGGACCCGCAACGACGACGAGCACCTCTCCCGCCGGATCGTCCAGGCCGCCGACCGTACCCTGGCCGTCCTCGGCGACGACGAGCCGGAACAGCGCAGCCGCCTGCTGAGCATCCTCGCCCTGGAACTGCGCGGCAGCAGCACGGACCGCGGTCACCGGGCGGCAGCCGAGGCGGAGGCCATCGCCCGGAAGACCGGGAACGCGGCCCTGTTGGCGTTCGCCCTCAACGCCCGCTTCATGCACACCTTCCCGCGCGCCGGCCCGGCCGAGTCGCGGGCCCGGATCGGCGCCGACCTGGTCGACCTGGCCGCCCGGCACAACCTGGTGACCTTCGAGGTCCTCGGCCACCTCATCCTGCTGCAGGCCCACTGCGCGCTCGCCGATCTCACCGCCGCCGACGCCGACGCGCGCGCCGCCGACCGGCTCGCCGACCGGTACGACCTGCCGCTGGTGGGCGTGTTCACCCAGTGGTACGCCGGCCTGCGCCTGGCCGTCGGCGGGCAGCCGGCCGAGGCGGAAGCCGCGTACCGCGCGGCCGACGCCCGGCTGCGCGGCAGCGGGATGCCCGGCCTGGAACAGGGGCTGCTGCCCCTCCGCCCTGCTGTCGCGTGTGCCTGGCAGAGCAGGGGTCGGACCGCTGGCTCGAGCATGGTGACCGGGACGGGTGGGCGAGCGCGGAATGGGGCCCCTACGAGCCCTGGGTCCGGCCGCTGGTCCTGCTGGCGACCGGCCGCCGCGACGAGGCGGCCGAGGCGCTGCGTACTCTGCCGGACTCACCCCACGACCTGCTGCGCGAGGCCCGGCTCTGCCTCGCCGCCCGCGCGCGGTCGCGCTCGGCGACCGCCGCGCGATGCGGCAGGTGTACGCCGAACTCCTGCCCGCCGCCAAGGAGCTGGCCGGGGCGGAAAGTGGCGTGCTCACGCTCGGTCCGGTGGCCCGGCACCTCGCCGACCTCGCCACCGCCCCTGGGGGCGTCACGACGAGGCCACCGCCCACCAGGCGGACCGCGCGCGCGGTCCTGGCGCGGGCCGGCGCCCCTCACTGACGGGGCGTGGCGCCGTCGGTCAGACCGACGGGCGGTCCGGGACGAGCGCGACCATGGCCAGACCGGAGGTGCCGGCGCCGAGGTCGAGCGCGGCGGCGGGGTGCGGCCTCACCACGGTGACGGTGCCGGCGGCGGTACGACCGGCGGGCGGTCGTCGCAGGTGATGGTGTTCGGCAGCTGCCAGGCGGCGAGCCAGCCACCGTCGTTGCCGCCGAGATCGGTGAGCGTGAACTCCGATCCGGCCGGGGTGAAGTGGAACGAGCCGCAGTTGTTGACCCCGACCGCGCCTACGTTGCGGGCGTCCACGTTGCCGAAGGAGGCCGAGCCGGCCGAGCGGGCGCTCACCACCGAGGTGCCCGTGCCGTCGACCCGGATGTCCCGGAAGCGCACGTTGGTGATCGAGTAGAGGTCCTTCACCGGCCAGTCGCTGACCAGCATGATCGCGTTGTACGTGTTGTCGAGGTAGGCGTCCCCGGTCACCTCGACGCTCGCGTCGATGTCCTTCTCCAGCGCGTAGAACCAGATGGCGCCCAGCCCGATCTTCCAGTTCAGCTCGTAGGTGCCGGCGCGCACGGTCGTGTTGTCGGTGATCCGCAGGTACCCGGTGAACGCCTCCGCGCCGAAGCGGGACCCGACCTGGATGGCGCTGCCCTCCCGCACGGGGTCGGCGACGAGGTTGTGGGAGACGGTGTTGTCCGTGCCGCCGTAGAGGGCGATGCCGTTGGCGAGCACCGGCGACTGCACGGTGTTGTGGTCGAACGTGTTGCGGGCGTTGCCGGACTTCTCGGACCACATCGCCAGGCCGTCGTCGCCGGTGTTGCGTACGACGTTGTCGGAGACCAGCGAGTCGGTCACGCCGGTGTGGAAGTTGAGCCCGTCCGCGATCTGGTCGGCGATCACGTTGCCGGTAACGCCCAGGTTGGTCATCGGCCCGTCGAACCACAGCCCCACCTTGGTGTGGTGCAGATAGAGACCCTCGATCGTGGAGTCGCTCATCGCCCCGCCGATCGCGTTCACCTGATCGGTGTCCACGCGCTCCCGGACGTCACCCTCGATGGCGAAGCCGGAGAGGTGCACGTCGCGGCTGCCGCCGACCGAGGCGTCCCGCCCGTAGAAGCCGACGCCGGTGTGCACCGAGCCGTCCGGCGCCGGCGTGGGCAGGGTGATCTGCCGGCCCATGATGATCGTGTACCAGCTGCCGGCGCCCTCGATCGTCACGTCGTCGACGATGATGTGCCGGTTCACCTGGTACGTCCCCGGCGGCAGGTAGACGGTCAGGTGCCTGCGCTGGGCGAAGGCGATGGCCCGCTCGAAGGCGGCGGCGGAGTCGCGCCGGCCGGTCGGGTCGGCCCCGAAGGCCAGCACGTTCGCGGCGACCAGCCTGACCCGTGGCGGGCCGACGAGCTGCGAGTCGAGCAGGTCGATGACGGTCCACGCCGCGTTGCTGCCCGCCGGCACGGTGAGTCGCACCGTGTCGCCGGCCCGGTACGTCCGGCCCAGCAGCAGGCGCTGCTCGTCATAGAAGTGGCTGGGTCGGAACGGGGTGGTGATGCCCGGGTACGGCGTCGTGGCGGCGGGCACGCAGGAGCACTCGGTGATCCACCAGTCGGGGTGGAGCAGCCCGGCGTGGGGGTCGTTCGAGAACGGGTACTGGTTGTAGAGCCATGCGTACTGCGAGGTGAGCGTCATGCTCCCGACCCGCCGCTGGTCGACCGCGACCTCCAGGGGCGCGGTGATGCCGCCGCCGTCGGGCGCGTCCGGGATGCTGTAGCGCACCGTGATGGCGTTCGCCGCGCGCGGCAGGGTGAACTCGACGTGCTCGCCGGGGGTCAGCCTGACCGCCCGGCGGCCGGAGGCCTCCGACGGCAGGGTGTAAGCGGATCGGTCGGACCCGACGATGTCGCCGTCCGTCCTGGCGTTCTCCGCCTCCTGCTCGACGACGTCGACCCGGGCGCCCCGGCCGGCGACCAGCGTGGGATCGAGGGCGGCCCGGGTCACCGCGGGACCGGCGCCGGCCGGCTCGGACCCGGTGGGGTGTCATCTGGGGGGCTGGGCGCCGGGGTCGGCCTGGCCGGCTACTTCGTGCTCGCGGCCCGGGTCGCGCCGGCTGCCGTCGGTGGGCGATGGCGAG
>JAEVHO010000535.1 GCA_016802835.1 Micromonospora sp. ATA32
GTTCGTCGGCTGGCTCCGCGCCGGCCTGCACGCCGACGCCGGGCCGGGCCGGGACCCGCGGCTGGGTCGGCGCCGCTGGGAGGCTCGGCTCTGGCACACCCTCGACACCGAGCTGGGCGCGGCCGAGGTGCAGCGCCGGGCCTGGGCCAACCTGGAGCGGGTCACCGAGGAGATCCGCGCGGCGGCGATCGAGCTGGTGGGCGGTCCGGCCGACGACGCGACCGTACGCCGGGCGCTGGACCTGCTCGCCGCCGAGCACCCGGACGACCACTCCATCGTGGACCTGGCCTCGGTCACCCTCGACGAGGCGACCGACTTCGTCCGCGCGCACGACCTGATGACGCTGGTCGACGACCCGTGCGTGATCCAGGAGATGCCGGAGTTCGCCCGGGGCGTGGCGGTCGCCTACTGCGACTCGCCCGGCCCGTTGGAGACGGCCGCCCTGCCGACGTTCTACTGCATCTCGCCGACCCCCGCCGACTGGCCGGCGGAGCGGGTCGAGTCGTTCTACCGGGAATACAACGACCACATGATCCGCAACCTGACCGTGCACGAGGCGATGCCCGGCCACTTCCTCCAGCTCGCCCACGCCCGCCGCTACGTCGGCGACACCCGGGTCCGCGCGCTGGCCGAGTCCGGCCCGTTCATCGAGGGCTGGGCGGTCTACGCCGAGGAGCTGATGGCCGGTCTCGGTTTCGGTGGCCTGCCGGTGCGATTGCAGCAGCTCAAGATGCAGCTCCGGATGACGATCAACGCGCTGCTCGACCAGCTGGTGCACTGCGAGGAGCTGCCCGAGTCGGAGGCGATGGCGCTGATGACCGGGCGGGGTTTCCAGGAGGAGGGCGAGGCGGCCGGCAAGTGGCGTCGCGCGCTGCTCACCTCGACCCAGCTCTCGACGTACTTCGTCGGCTACAGCGAGGTGGCCGAGATCGCGGCGCTCCGGCCGGCCGGGGTGTCGGTGCGCGACTGGCACGACGCGATGCTCGCCCACGACTGCCCGCCGCCGCGCCACCTGCGTACCCTGCTCGGCGTCTGATCCGGACCCGATGCTGACCCGCCCGGATCAGGGCAGCTCAGGGCCGCGCTTGTCGCCGTGGCGTCGGTCACGAGCTGGCAGTGCGCTGGTCCACCACGCCGGCGCCGGGCGGCAGCGCGAACGCGGCTCCGTCGACCGTCTCGGAGTAGCGGGTCAGCGACAGCTCGGTCGGCGCGCCGTCGATGTCTCCGGTGAAGCTGCCGAGCACCCCCTCGGTGGTGACGCAGGCGGTGAACAGGTTCCCCTCGCGGGTGACGTCCACACAGGTGGCGTGGTGTCCGGCGAGCGTGGTGTCGCTCTGCGCGATGACCGCCGCGGGGTCCAGGGCGGCGGCGGTCAGCATCCCGACCACTACCGGCGGTGTCAGCAGGCCCCGCCGCTTGGCCTCGTCGAACACGGCCACCGACGGCTTGCTGCCGGGCTCCGGCGGCGGCACGATGGTGCAGACCGTCCGGCCGGCGGTGGTGTCGCACTGGGTGGTCGCGTCGGTGGTGACGGTGAGCTTGCCGCCCGGGTACGTGTACGCGGAACGGGCCGGGTCCTGCGCCTGGGCGATCGTCGCGGTCCGGCCGCCGGGGAGCTGGTAACTGGCCACGTACGTCTGCTCCAGCGCATGGTCCAGCCGGGCGGCGAGGTCGTTGACCAGATCGGCCCGTCCCATCGCCCGTCCGGCGTCGTCGAGGGCCTGGCAGCCGGTTACCGTGAGCGACGCGATGACCGAGGCCGCGAGCACGCGGACGGTGGTCGGAACGGCGGGCATGGCGCCCAGCCTTGTCGATCGACACCACGTCGCGCAAACCCGTTGTCGGTTGACGACCGAGAATCCGGGAATGTCCGTCATGCGGGCCCGACAGGGCTGCCCGGAAGCGGCACCGGTACGCCGGGCGACGCCGTACGGTCGGCCGCCGCCCGATACGCTGCGTTCAACACCTGCCTCAGCCGCACCGTCGCGGCCCCCCATTCGGACCGGACCACACAAAACGAGGAGCGACTCAGTGGCAACCATCGAGGGAATCGTCGCCCGGGAGATTCTCGACTCGCGGGGCAACCCCACCGTCGAGGTCGAGGTCGGGCTGGACGATGGCACGGTGGCCCGCGCCGCGGTGCCCTCCGGCGCCTCCACCGGCGCCTTCGAGGCGATCGAGCTGCGCGACGGTGACGCCGACCGCTACCAGGGCAAGGGCGTGGAGAATGCGGTCTCCAACGTCGAGGACAAGATCGTCGACCAGATCATCGGCTACGAGGCCAGCGAGCAGCGGCTGATCGACCAGAAGATGCTCGACCTGGACGGCACCGACAGCAAGTCCGAGCTGGGGGCCAACGCCATCCTCGGCGTCTCCCTGGCGGTGGCGAAGGCGGCCGCCGGCAGCGCCGAGCTGAGCCTCTTCCGCTACCTGGGCGGCCCGAACGCCCACCTGCTGCCGGTGCCGATGATGAACATCCTCAACGGTGGGGCGCACGCCGACTCCAACGTCGACATCCAGGAGTTCATGATCGCGCCGATCGGCGCGCCGAGCTTCCGGGAGGCGCTGCGCTCGGGCGCGGAGGTCTACCACGCGCTCAAGTCGGTGCTGAAGAAGAAGGGCCTGTCGACCGGGCTCGGCGACGAGGGCGGCTTCGCCCCGGACCTGCCGACCAACTCCGCCGCGCTGGACCTGATCGCCGAGGCGGTCGAGAAGGCCGGCTACCGGCTGGGCACCGACATCGTCTTCGCCCTCGACGTGGCCGCCACCGAGTTCTTCGACAACGGCACCTACACCTTCGAGGGCGCCGGCAAGTCCGCCGAGGAGATGAGCAACTACTACACCAAGCTCATCGGCGACTACCCGATCGTCTCCATCGAGGACCCGCTCTCCGAGGACGACTGGAGCGGCTGGGCCACCCTGACGGCGGCCATCGGCGACCGGATCCAGATCGTCGGCGACGACCTGTTCGTCACCAACCCGCAGCGCATCGCCCGCGGCATCGCGGAGCGGTCGGCGAACGCGGTGCTGGTCAAGGTGAACCAGATCGGTTCGCTGACCGAGACCCTGGACGCGGTCGACCTCGCCCACCGGGCCGGCTTCATGTGCATGATGAGCCACCGCTCCGGCGAGACCGAGGACACCACCATCGCCGACCTGGCGGTGGCCACCGGCTGCGGCCAGATCAAGACCGGCGCTCCGGCCCGCTCCGACCGGGTCGCCAAGTACAACCAGCTCCTGCGGATCGAGGAGGAGCTGGCCGACGCGGCGCGGTACGCCGGAGCGGGCGCGTTCCCGCGCTACCGTTCGGCCTGAGGCGCGCGAAGCTTCGGGGGAGGGGTGTGACGATGCAGCAGCGCCGCACACCGGGTGGTCAACGTCCCGCCCGTCGGCCCACGGGCCGGCCG
>JAEVHO010000536.1 GCA_016802835.1 Micromonospora sp. ATA32
CGCTGCTGCCGACCGTCCAACGGGTACGGATGGCACGGCTACACCACCTACTACCACGGCACCGACGAACCGCCACTGGACGAGCCGATCCTGCTCATCGACGGGGACCGGCGGGAGCTGGTCGCCAACACGGTGGTGCTCAGCCGGGCCGCGCCGACGTACGCGCCCGCCGGGCGGCACCTGGTGGCGACCTCGGTGGTCGGCCCATCGGCCCCACCCGAGCCAGCCGTACGGCTCGAACTGGCCCGGC
The DNA here is from genome assembly GCA_016802835.1 of Micromonospora sp. ATA32. GTDB lineage: Bacteria > Actinomycetota > Actinomycetes > Mycobacteriales > Micromonosporaceae > Micromonospora. The sequence continues at coordinate 251 of JAEVHO010000536.1, forward strand.
TCTACGGCCGGTCCACCGCGGACTGGACCCATCTGACCACGGTGTCCATCCCGGCGGCGCTGCCCGCGGCACCGCCACCGCAGGGCCGGCTGCGCAAGCCCGTCGCGCTCGGCGGCGGCCTGTTCGTGGCCGGTGACCACCGGGACAGCCCGTCGATCCAGGGCGCGTTGGCCAGCGGCTGGCGCACCGCCGGGGCGGTCCTCGCCGAGCTGCGCGCCGGCTGATCCGGGGGCGCCCGGCTGGCGGAAACGGGGGAGTCGGACCGGCGGTTGATCACCTATGATCCCCGCCATGCCCGCCCCCCTCCCGGCACCGGACTTCGACCCCGCTGCCGCGTACCCAGAGGTCAGCAACCTGCGCGCGGCCCTGGCCGGCGGCGACTGGCCGCGTCGAAGCGATCTTCGCCGGCCGGGACCCGGACGCCCGCACCATGCTGGTCGGTGTGGCCGGCGAGGAGACCGGGATCGAGCCGTTGCTGCGCAAGGTGCTGGCCGACCGCCCCGACCACGCCCTCGCCGGCACGCTGCTCGGCGCGCACCTCATCCGCGCCGGCTGGCGGATCCGCAGCGCGGCACGGGCTCAGCACGTCAGCCGGGAGCAGTTCGCCCAGTTCCACGACCACCTGCGCCGCGCCGAGCAGGTGCTCATCGACGTCACCGCGCGGCACCCGGACGACGTGGCCGCCTGGACCCAGCGGATCACCAACGCGCGCGGGCTCGAGCTGGGGCAGGCCGAGGCGCGGCGTCGCTACGACCGGGTCGCCCGGCTCACCCCGCACCACGTCGCCGCGCAGGCGGCCCTGCTGCAGCAGTTCTGCCCGAAGTGGAGCGGGACGTGGGAGAAGGCGTTCGCCTTCGCCCGGGAGTGCGCCCAGGCGGCGCCGGAGGGCGGGCTCAGCCCGGTGGTGATCGCCGAGGCGCACCTGGAACGCTGGCTGGACTTCGACAGCGGCGGGCAGCGGGCGGCGTACCTGCGCGACCCGCAGGTGGTCGGCGAGATCTGGCAGGCAGGACAGCGCTCGGTGCTGCACCCCGCGTTCACCAACCGGGCCGGCTGGGTCTGGGTGCGCTCCGTGTTCGCGCTGATGTTCAGCATGACCGGCCAGTGGGCCGCCGCCGCCAGCCAGTTCACCGCCCTCGGCCCGCTGGGCTCCGACTACCCGTGGGACTACGTCGGCGGTGCCAGCGGGTTCGAGAAGTTCCGCGCCGAGGCGTACGAGAAGGGTTTCCGGCGATGATCCAGCAGTTGGACGTGGACGGGGTGCCGACACTGCTCGCGCCCACCTCGGGGCCGATGCGCGCCGGGCTGACCTTCCGGGTCGGCACTGCCGACGAGAGGCTGGCCCGCAGCGGCATCACCCACCTGCTGGAGCACCTGGCGCTCGCACCGCTCGGGCTGACCGACTACCACTTCAATGGCACGACCGCCCCGATCTTCACCTCCTTCTACATGCAGGGCCCGGAGCCGGACATCGCCGGCTTCCTCACCGCCGTCTGCGCCAGCCTGCACGACCTGCCGATGGCCCGGCTCGAGGTGGAGAAGGAGATCCTGCGCACCGAGTGGAGCAGCCGGGGCAACGCCGCGATGGACGCCGTACCGCTGTGGCGGCACGGCGCCCGCGACCACGGGCTGACCAGCTACCCGGAGTTCGGGCTCTCCGCGCTGACCGAGCACGACCTGCGGCAGTGGGCGGCCCGCTGGTTCACCCGGGAGAACGCGGTGCTCTGGATCGCCGGCGACCGGGTGCCGGCCGGGCTGCGGCTGTCGCTGCCCGCCGGGGTACGCGCGCCGGTCCCGTCCGCGTCGAACGCGCTGCCGCGCACCCCGGCGTACTTCGTCAACGGCTCGCGGGCGGTCGCGCTCGACGCGGTCGTGCGGCGCCGGACCGCCGCGAACGTCTTCGCGGGGGTCCTCGAACGGGAGCTCTACCGGTCGCTGCGGCAGGAGGACGGCCTCTCCTACACCATCAACACCGGGTACGAGCCGCGCGGCGACGGGTACGCCAGCCTGCGCGCGCTCGCCGACGCGCTGCCAGAAAAGCAGGACGCGGTGCTCGGCGGCTTCGTCGACGTGCTGGCCAAGCTGCGGGTCGGCCGGATCGAGCAGGCCGACCTCGACGCCACCGTCGCCAAGCGGGAGGACTTCCTCGGCACCGCCGAGGTCGACGCGGCCCGGCTGCCGACGGTGGCGCTCAACGTGCTGACCGGGGAACGGAACCTCACCGTCGACGAGCACCGGGCCGAACTCAAGGCGGTCACCGTCGCCGACCTGCACGAGGTGACCCAGGAGACGATGTCCACGGCGCTGCTGATGGTGCCGGACGGCCACCGGGGCGACTGGGCCGGCTTCGCCGAGGCGCCCAGCCGCTCCGCGCAGACCGTGCCGGGCACGGCGTACCGGGAGAAGGAGGGCGACGGCGAGCTGCGGGTCGGTGTCGACGGGGTCAGCTACGTCGGAGCCGGGGGCCCGCTCACCGTCCGGTACGCCGAGTGCGCCGCCCTGCTCGCCTGGCCCGACGGCGCCCGGCAGCTGATCGGCCACGACGCCATCTCGATGCGGATCGAACCCACCATGTTCGACCTGCACCCCGGCGCGATCCGGGTCATCGACAGCCAGGTGCCGGCCACCAACCAGGTCGTCATGCCGGCCCGGGCGCCGGACCGGATCCCGAAGCCGGGCGGCGGTCGGTCCACCGCCAAGCAGCGGTCCCGGTCGACCGAGCCGGCGCAGCGGTCCTGGTGGGAGATCCCGCTGATGGTGCTCAGCGGGCTCGCCACGCTGGTGGTCGGCGGCGTGAACCTGCTGCTCACCCTCGGCATGTTCATCACCGACGACGCCGGCGCCGACGCTGGCTGGCTGTGGGGCGTCATCGTGGTGGGCTGGCTGCTCACTGTTATCCTCGCGTTGCCCATCGTGCTGTTGCGCCGACGACGTCGCTGAGGCGGTCGCGCCGTTTCGGTGGTGGCCGGTGATCGACCGGGCGGGTTACGATCCGCGCGGTATCGGGGCGGTAGCTCAGCGGGTTAGAGCAGGGGACTCATAATCCCTCGGTCGCGGGTTCGAGTCCCGCCCGCCCCACCAGCAGAAACGTTCCAACGAAGATCACCAGATCGCATGTTCAGGTGCACGGCA
>JAEVHO010000537.1 GCA_016802835.1 Micromonospora sp. ATA32
CCGGACGCAGCGCGGTCAGCGCGTCGGGGGTCGGCGGCGGCGGCGAACGCCTTCTCGGCGTCGGCCACGGCCTCGGCCAGGGCGGCCGGGTCGAGCAGGGCGACCTGCTTCGGATCGTACGGATCGTTGCGGTAGCTCATGGCGTACGGGCACTCCCTCACGGCGGCGCGGCCCTCACGGGCGGCGAAGCGAGTCTACGGACGCGCGGCTGCGCCGCAGCCCGCCGGTGTGGGAGTTACGCGGGGAGCAGGTCAGGCCCGCCGCCCGCCGACACCGGCGGGCTGGCTAAACGAACGCCGTGGCGCGTTCATGGGCGGACGCTCTCCTCTGTCGCGTGACCGCGTGACCGCCTCGCGGTCAGCGCTGTGCTCTGGCTGAAGCGTACAGGCAGACGGCCGCGGCCGCAGCCAGGTTGAGGCTCTCGGCGCGGCCGTGCAGCGGCACCCGGACCCGGGCGTCGGCGGCCTCGGTCAGCTACGCGGGCAGCCCGTGCGCCTCGGAGCCGAAGAGCCAGGCGGTCGGCGCGGCGAGCCGGCCGGCGTCGGCCAGGTCGTCGATGTCCACGTCGCCGTAGCCGGTGGTCGCCAGCACGGTCAGCCCACCCGCCCGCAGCGCCGCGACGACCTCGGCCGGGTCGTCCGACCGGACCACGTCGACGTGGAACAGGCTGCCGGCGGAGGCCCGCACGCACTTGCCGTTGTACGGGTCGACCGCGTCGCCGGCGAAGACGACCGTGCCGGCGCCCGCCGCGTCGGCGGTACGCAGCACGGTGCCGGCGTTGCCCGGGTCGCGGATCTCGGCGAGCACCGCGACAGCCGGGGGCCGGCGTCCAGCGCCCGGGCGAGGGGCACGTCCAGGTGCCGGCAGACCGCGACGAGGCCCTGCGGGGCGACCGTCTCGGCCAGCGCGGCGAGCGCGTCGTCGGTGACCGGGGAGACCGGCACGTCACCGCCGAGGGCGAGCGCGGTCAGCTCGGCGTACCGGTCGAGGGCGGTCGGCGTACCGAAGAGCTCGGTGACCGTGCCGGGGCGCCGGAGGGCCTCGCGGACCGCCTGCGGTCCCTCGGCCAGGAACCGGCCGCTGGTCTCGCGGTCCCGGCGGCGGTGCAGCCGGCGGGCCGCGACGATCCGCGGGGTACGCGGGGTGAACAGCATGCTCTCCGGAACCGCATCGAGGCGCCTCCCGCGCGCTGCTGGCTGCATGGGAGACGCCTCGATCAGGTGCGGCGGGATCAGGCGGCCTGGGCCGCCGCGCCGCCGGTGCCCTCGGTCGCCACGGCGGCCCGGGCGACCTCGACGATGCCGGCGAACGCCGTCGCGTCGTTGACGGCCAGGTCGGCGAGGATCTTGCGGTCGACCTCGACACCGGCCAGGCGCAGGCCCTGGATCAGCCGGTTGTAGGTCATCCCGTTGGCCCGGGCACCCGCGTTGATCCGGGTGATCCAGAGCTGCCGGAAGTCGCCCTTGCGGTCGCGACGGTCCCGGTAGGCGTACTGCATCGAGTGCAGCATCTGCTCCTTGGCCTTGCGGTACAGGCGGGAGCGCTGGCCGCGGTAACCACTCGCGGTCTCCAGTACGGTACGACGCTTCTTATGGGCGTTCACAGCCCGCTTGACGCGTGCCATCTCAACTCCTTATGACGTGAAGGTGGCGCGCGTCAGCGGCCGAGCAGCTTCTTGATTCGCTTGATGTCAGCCTTGGCCAGCTCGACCGTGCCGGTCAGCCGACGGGTCCGGGTGGAGGGCTTCTTCTCCAGGTTGTGCCGGAGGCCGGCCTGCTGGGCAACGATCTTGCCACGGCCGGTCACCTTGACCCGCTTGCCCATACCCGTGTGGCTCTTCATCTTCGGCATGTGGAACGCCTCTCCCCTGTTACTCGCCGCTGTTGTCGGCGACTGCGCCGGTCTCACCGGCTGCTACGGTCTCGCCGGCTGCCACGGTCTCGTCGGCTGCCGGAGCGACGGATTCCTCCGCGGCCCGGTCCCGGGGTGCACCGCGGGACGCCGTCGCGGCGACCGCGGAGGCCTTGACGGCCCGGTGCGGAGCGAGAACCATGATCATGTTTCGACCGTCCTGCTTCGGAGCGGCCTCGACGTACCCCAGCTCCGTGATCTCCGACTCGAGCCGGCGCAGGAGCCGGTAACCCAGCTCCGGGCGGCTCTGCTCGCGACCGCGGAACATGATCGTCACCTTGACCTTGTCGCCCGCCTTCAGGAACCGCACCACGTGACCCTTCTTGGTCTCGTAGTCGTGCGGGTCGATCTTCGGCCGGAGCTTCATCTCCTTGATGACGGTCTGCTGCTGGTTACGCCGCGCTTCGCGCGCCTTCAGTGCGCTCTCGTACTTGAACTTGCCGAAGTCCATGAGCTTGCACACCGGCGGGCGCGCCATCGGCGCAACCTCGACCAGGTCCAGGTCGACGTCCGCGGCCAGCTGCAGGGCGCGCTCCAGCGGGACGATGCCCACCTGCTCACCCTCAGGACCGACCAGTCGGACCTCACGTGCCCGGATCTGCTCGTTCACGCGTGGTTCGACGCTGATGGGGCCTCCTCGAGTCCGTTCTCCTACATGGCCGACCCCGTGGGCTCCCGGGTGGGAGCGACCGGAAAGCAGAAGGCCCCGGCAGATGCCAGGGCCCGCTCGACCGGTCGGCACGATCACAGGATCGCGCATCCGGGACCGGGGTATCCCCGGAACCGGTGACCGGACCCGGCCACCGAAGATGGCGACTCGGGTGGGAGCAGGCGCTCCGCTTTAGATGACGGCCCACACGTGTGACACGGGGGCAGTCTGGTCGACTCCGTAACTCTACACCCTCGCCGTCCCGGTGCCCAAACCGGGCACGCGCTGGTCAGCGGGGGGTGCCCTCCCCGGCCAGGGCGGCCTGCCGGGCCTGGTGCAGGCGGCGCAGCGCGCGGACCCCCTCGACCGCCAGCTCCTTGTCGGCCGCCTGCAGCGCGACCATCGGCAGCAGGTCGTCGTCGTGCAGCTCCAGGCTGGCCCAGGGCGCGCCCCGGTCGAAGCGCACCCCGCGGACGACCTCCCAGGGCAGCTCGTACGAGCCGATGACGTTGCGCACCCGGACGCCCCGGGCGTCCGCGTCGACCCGGGGTCGGGTGAAGAGCAGGATGCCGAGCGCGCCGAACAGGCCCACGCCGACCATGGCCAGCTGATCGCCGCGCTGGAAGGTGCCGTAGCCGTCGCCGGTGCCCCGCTCAGCGAGGTGGCCACCAGGCTGAACACCACGACCGCGTCGACCCGGGGTCGGTTGAAGAGCAGGATGCCGAGCGCGCCGAACAGGCCCACGCCGACCATGGCCAGCTGATCGCCGCGCTGGAAGGTGCCGTAGCCGTCGCCGGTGCCCCGCT
>JAEVHO010000538.1 GCA_016802835.1 Micromonospora sp. ATA32
TCGGGACGTGGCACTCGAAGCGCTGAGCGCTCCCCGTGCCGGCAACCCGACCACCCCGTCCCCCGCAAGGTGGCCCGATCCGGAAAGGAGCACGGACACAGCATGGTGACACTCCGCAGGGTGACCGTCCGCGCCGTCCCCCCTGATAGACGCGGCCCCGACCCCCCTCGGATCGGGACGTGGCACTCGAAGCGCTGAGCGCTCCCCGTGCCGGCAACCCGACCACCCCGTCCCCCGCAAGGTGGCCCGATCCGGAAAGGAGCACGGACACCGCATGGTGACACTCCGCAGGGTGACCGTCCGCGCCGTCCCCCCTGATAGACGCGTCACTGATCACTCAGCGCTGTTGCGAAATAACGCTTTTAGTCGGCTTCTGGACGTAGATCCCTGGTACGACTCTCAGGTAACCTCGCTGCCGGTCACCGCCGAAGGCGCGCAGCGGCGCCTGCGGTGCCACCGTCCAATCGCCGCACGGCGAGCCGGGGACCCAGGTACATGGGGTGAATCCGCGACAGCGGTAGGGGCCACTTCCGTCCCGAACCCGTCAGCTAACCCGGTCGGCGGTCGAGGGAAGGGAACACTGTGACGGCACCCCTGCGCCGCTGGTTGACTCCGGCGGTGGCCGTGCTCACCGCGCTCACCGTGCTCGTCGGGCCGACTCCGGCGACCGCCGCGCCATCGACCGCCGCGCCGTCGACCCCCGCCCCGTCCGGGCACGAGGACGACGATCCGCCGCTGCTCAACGAGCTGATCGAGACGACCAACCGGGACTACTCGCAGGCCAAGGTGAAGATGGACAAGTCCAGGAAGCGCCAGGCGCAACTCGCCGTCGAGGTGAAGCGGGCCCAGGCGGACCTGGACACGCTCGCCCCGCAGGTGAACCAGATCGCCGCCCAGTCGTACCGGACCGGTCGGATCGGCGCGCTGTCGATGCTGCTGGAGAGCGACGCTCCGGACTCGTTCGTCAGGCGCGCCGCCTCGCTCGACGAGCTGAACATGGTCAACGAGCAGAAGCTGGCCGAGGTGAACGCGGTCAAGAACCGCGCCGAGCAGGCCAAGCTGGCGATCGACGCCGAACTGCGCGAGCAGCAGAAGCAGGCCAACATCATGGCCAAGCGGAAGACCGAGGCCGACAGGGCGCTCGCGCTGGTCGGCGGCAAGGGGTTCACCGGCGGGCTGGTGGCGGCCACCTCACCGGTCGCCCGGATCGGTCCCGGCCGGACCGGCGACGGCGGGTGGGCTCCCGAGTCGTGCAGCGAGAACGATCCGACCACCTCCGGCTGCGTCACACCACGGACGCTGCACGCGTACAAGGAGGTCAAGCGGGCGGGCTTCGACCGCTTCGTCGGCTGCTACCGCCCGGGCGGGCCGTGGGAGCACCCCAAGGGTCGGGCCTGTGACTGGTCGCTGCAGAACAGCGGGTTCAGCCCCTGGCACAACACCGACACCAGGATGTACGGCAACAACGTCGCCGCCTTCCTCATCCGCAACGCGGACCGGCTCGGCATCTACTACGTGATCTGGAACCGGCAGATCTGGTTCCCGGCGACCGGTTGGAAGTCCTACAGCGGACCCTCCAACCACACGGACCACGTGCACATGTCGCTGCTTTAGCGACCGCCGGGACATCGGGCCGCTCCGCCGCCACAGCGCGCGGAGCGGCCCTTCCCGTTCCCGGGTCGGGCGGGTCGGACGGCGGATCAGCCGGTGACGGCGGGCCGCTCGCCCCGGTCGATCACACCCCGCTGGCCGGGCACCGCTGCCGCCGGACCGCCCGCCGGCACCGCCGCCACCGTCCGGGCCTCACCCGCGGCGAGCCGGTACGACATGCCGACCACCGCGCACCGGCCGGCGCCCACCTCGGCGGCGAGCGCGGTGGAGTTGCCGAGCAGCGCCTCCACGGTCTGGGCGATGTGGATGTCGACGATGCCGTCGATGTCGTCCACCCCCTGCTCGGCCGCCCGGCGGAGGCTGGGCACCACGGCGTCCACCACGGCCCGGAGGTGCCCGGCGGGGGGCGTGCCGGTGCGGACGGCGTCCCGGGCCGCCTGCACCGCGCCGCACGAGTCGTGGCCCAGCACCACCACCAGCGGCGTGCCGAGGACCGTCACGGCGTACTCGACGCTGCCGAGCACCTCGGGGCCGGCGGTGTGCCCGGCGGTACGGACCACGAAGAGATCGCCCAGGCCGCGGTCGAAAATGATCTCGGCGGCAAGGCGCGAGTCGGAGCAGCCGACGATCACCGCGAAGGGGTGCTGCCCGTCGGCGACCGCCGCCCGGTGACCGGCGTCCTGGTTGGGGTGGCGGGAAGCGCCGGTGACGAAGCGGCGGTTGCCGGCGTGCAGCTCGGCGAGCGCCCGCTCCGGAGTGGTCGGGGTCATCCCCTCACCTCGTCCCTCGCGCGATCGGTTCCCTCGGCCGGCGACAGAGACGGCCTCGCCACTCACGGTCACAGGAAGCCGAAGGTACGTCAAGGTTTACGTGATACAGATTTCATGTGTTGAAGATCTGCTCGACCGGCCGAGGAAGCGGCCGGACCGGACAACAGGAAGGAGGGCCATACCATGACGTACATGGCGACGACAGCAGGCGGGAACGGGAGCACCCGGAACTGGACGTTCCTCACCAACCACGCGCACGTGCTGCTCGCCATCGCCCGCGACCCCACCGCCCGGCTGCGCGACGTCGCCGACGAGGTGGGGGTGACCGAACGGGCCGCCCTGGCCATCGTCGCCGACCTCGAGGCGGGCGGCTACCTGCGACGCACCCGGGTGGGTCGACGCAACGAATACACGGTCAACCCGACCGGCCACTTCCGCCATCCGGCCGAGGCGGACCGGCAGGTGGGCGCCCTGCTCGCCCTCTTCACCGCCGAGCCGGCCGGCAACGCGACCGCCGGCTGAGCGGGCCACCGTCCAGTTTGGTCCGCGACTTCTCCGTCCACACCGCACCCGGTGGCCCGGGTCACCTCGACGGGAGCGCCGTCGCGCTGCGCCGGCCCTGCGGGGGCGATAGGTTGGTGACGTGCTGCCTGTAGCGATCGCCCGCCGTCTCTGGCCGGCGACGCTGCGCTCGTTTCGCGATCTGAGCCGCCTCGCGGTGACCGCCCTGGTGCTCGCCCGTCGGGCTCGGCGGCGCGACCGCGGCGACGCCCGCCAGCTCGCCGGCCGCCGGCCAGCTCCGACCGACCTCGTGGCCAGCCCGGGTGGGACATGGTCCGCTCCCACCCGTCACCGACGCCGAGCGGGTCCTCGACGCACCCCGCCGCGCCGGCCCCGGCCCGTCCCTCTCGACATCCACCCCCAACGGCGGTCACCCCCCGGCGCGGCCCG
>JAEVHO010000539.1 GCA_016802835.1 Micromonospora sp. ATA32
CGGATCAGCCGGGGGGCCGGCTGCCGGTCACCGGCCGCCCCGGGCGCTGACCCTGTCGGCGCTGGTGGCGGAGCTGCGTACCGCCGCACCGACCCGGCGGCGCCGCCGCCCGGCGGCGCGCGGCGACGGCCGAGCTGGCCCGCCTCGCCGCCGACGGCATCCCCGGCGCGCACCCGGACGACTGGTGGGGGCTGCGCGGGCTCTCCGACGACCGCCCGCTGGTCGACGACGGGGAGCCGGTCCGGGTCACCCCGTCGGCGATGGAGAGCGCGCTGCGGTGCAGCCTGCGCTGGCTGCTCGAACGGCATGGCGGCAGCGGGCCGGCCAGCGCCGCGCAGGGCGTCGGCAATCTGGTGCACGCCGCCGCGATGCTGGCCGAGGACGCCAGCGCCGACCGCTCCGCCCTGCTGGAATACGTCGCCGCCCGGTTCGACGCGATCGAGCTGGCCGCCCGCTGGATGGTCGGCCCGGAGCGGGCCCGCGCCGAGGCCATGGTGGACAAGCTGCTGCGCTGGCTGGCCGGCAACCCGCGCCGGCTGCTCGCCATCGAGCACGAGTTCGCGGTACGCCTCGACGACCCACACCGGCCGGTCGAGCTGACCGGCCGGGTGGACCGGCTGGAGGTCGACGCCGACGGCCGGCTGGTGGTGATCGACCTGAAGACCGGCAAGTCGACCGCGGTCACCGCCACCGAGCTGGCCGAGCACCCGCAGCTGGGCGCCTACCAGGCGGCGGTCGAGGCGGGGGCGTTCGCCGAGTTCGGCGAGGAGTCCGGCGGCGCGCCCTGGTGCAGCTCGGCACCGGCGCCAAGGACGCGAAGGAGCAGAGCCAGCCGGCGGCCGGGGAGGGGCCGGAGGCCGGCTGGGCGACCGCGTTGGTCCGGCGCACCGCCGATACGATGGCTGCCGCCACCTTCGCCGCCGTCGCCAATTCGAAGTGCCGGGTCTGCCCGGTGCGGACCAGCTGCCCGGTGTCCGGGCAGGGGCGCCAGGTGGTCGAGCCGCCGACCACCCGTCGCCCGGAGAACCCGTGACCCAGCCCGCCCTGTTCGGCACCGCGACCCCGGCGCCCCGGGCGGCCGACGCCGGCCCCCGGTACACCCCGGTCGAGCTGGCGAAGCTGCTCCGGCTGCCGGCCCCCACCCGGGAGCAGGCGGCGATCATCGCCGCGCCGGTCGAGCCGCTGCTGGTCGTCGCGGGCGCCGGCTCCGGCAAGACCGAGACGATGGCTGCCCGGGTGGTCTGGCTGGTGGCCAACTCGTACGTCCGGCCGGAACACATCCTCGGCCTCACGTTCACCCGCAAGGCGGCCGGCGAGCTGGCGCACCGGGTGCGTACCCGGCTCGACCAACTGGTCCGCCGGCTCGGCCGGCAGGGGCGGGACCCGCTCGACGACCCGCTCGCCGGCGAGCCGACGGTCTCCACCTACCACTCGTACGCGGGCCGGATCGTCACCGAGCACGGGCTGCGGGCCGGGTACGAGCCGTCCACCCGGCTGCTCACCGAGGCGTCCCGCTGGCAGCTGGTGGACCTGCTGGTGCGCAACTACGACGGCGACATGTCCGAGGTCGAGCGGATGCCGAGCACCATCACCGACGCGGTGCTGGCGCTCGCCGGCGAGCTGGACGAGCACCTGGTCGACCCGGACGAGCTGGCCGCCTGGACCGGCCGGTTCTTCGCCGACGTGCAGTCCCGCCCCGGCCGGATCTACGCCGACGTGCGGAAGGCGCTCAGCTTCCAGCAGACCCGGCTGAAGCTGCTGCCGCTGGTCCGCGCGTACGCCCGGCGCAAGGACGACTTCGAGGCGATGGACTTCGGCGACCAGCTGGCCCGGGCCGCCCGGGTGGCCCGGGACCACCCCGCCGTCGGCGCGATCGAGCGGGACCGCTTCCGGGTGGTGCTGCTCGACGAATACCAGGACACCAGCCACGCCCAGGTGGTGCTGCTCAACGCGCTCTTCGGCGGCGGCCACCCGGTCACCGCGGTCGGCGACCCGTGCCAGTCGATCTACGGCTGGCGCGGAGCCAGCGCCGGCACCCTGGACCGCTTCCCGGCCGAGTTCGCCCGCACGGACGGCACGCCCGCCGAGATGCTCGGCCTCACCACCAGCTGGCGCAACCGGCCGGAGATCCTCGGCGTGGCCAACGCGCTCTCCACCCCGCTGCGGGCGGCCGGCGCCCGGGTGCCGGAGCTGCGCGCCGCGTTCAGCGTCAAGGATCCGATTCCGCACCGCAGCCCCGCCGGCGCGGCTGGCGGCACGGTGCATTGCGCCCTGCTGCCCACCTACGCCGACGAGGCCGACTGGATCGCCGACAGCGTGCTCGCCGCCTGGCGCGGGGCGGCCCGGATGCCGGGCGCACTGCCCGAGCACATCCCGGTGCCGCACCGGCCGACCACCGCCGTGCTGGTCCGGGTGCGCAGCCAGATCCCGGCGATCGAGGCGGCGCTGCGGGCCCGTGGCCTGCCGGTCGAGGTGGTCGGGCTGGGTGGCCTGCTGGACACCCCCGAGGTACGCGACGTGGTCTGCACGCTGCGGGTGCTCGCCGACCCGACCGACGGAGCGGCGCTGCTGCGGCTGCTCACCGGCGCACGCTGGCGGATCGGCCCGCGTGACCTGGTAGCGCTGCACCCGTCGGGCCCGGGCGATCGCGCGGGCGCGGCGGGAGCTCGGCGGCGGCGACGACGGGCCGGAGATCACCGTCGTGACCTGGTAGCGCTGCACCCGTCGGGCCCGGGCGATCGCGCGGGCGCGGCGGGAGCTCGGCGGCGGCGACGACGGGCCGGAGATCACCGTCGACCTGCTGGACGAGGCGACCCTGGTGGAGGCGCTGGCCGACCTGGGTTCGGCACAGACGTACTCGGCGGAGGGGTACGCGCGGCTGCGCGCGTACGCGACGGAGCTGGCCCTGCTCCGCTACCGGCTCGACCAGTCGCTGCCGGAGCTGATCGCGGACATCGAGCGGACCATCGGCCTGGACGTGGAGGTCGCGGTGCGGGCCGGCCGGGACGGTGCCGGCGACGCCGGGCTGGCCCGTGGTCACCTCGACGCCCTCGGCGACGTCGCGGCCAGGTTCAGCGGCGAGTCGCCGGCCGCCACCCTCTCCGGCTTCCTGGCCTTCCTGGCCGCCGCCGAGGACGAGGAGCGCGGGCTCACCCCCGGCGAGGTGGAGGTGGTGGAGGGCGCGGTACAGGTGCTGACCGCGCACGCCGCCAAGGGCCTCGAGTGGGACGTGGTCTCGGTCGCCGGCCTGACCCGGGGCGTCTGGCCGGGGCCGGTGCGCAACTCCGACCACTGGCTGGGCGGCCTCGGCGGTGCTGCCGTTC
>JAEVHO010000540.1 GCA_016802835.1 Micromonospora sp. ATA32
CCGGTCGCGGAGATCCGGGCCGACCTGGTCCGGACCAACGTGGCGATCCAGGCGGCGGCCCCCGGCGCCCGGGTGCCGTTCTTCCGGCAGCCCGGCGGCCAGGTGGACCCCCCGAGGTGGTGGACGCCGAGGCTCCTGGACCAACTCAGGGCCGCCCGGGTGTCGGCGACCTTCTGCCTGATCGGCAGCCGGGCCCGGCGGTACCCGCAGCTGGTGGCCCGGATCGTCCGCGAGGGGCATCAGCTCTGCAACCACAGCTGGCGCCACGACATGGACCTCGGCCGGCGGCCGGTCGCGGAGATCCGGGCCGACCTGGTCCGGACCAACGTGGCGATCCAGGCGGCGGCCCCCGGCGCCCGGGTGCCGTTCTTCCGGCAGCCCGGCGGCAGGTGGACCCCCCGAGGTGGTGGCGGTGGCCCGGCAGCTCGGCATGCGGTCGCTGCACTGGAGCGTCGACCCGCAGGACTGGGCGAAGCCGCCGGCGAAGACGATCATGATCCGGGTGCAGAAGGCCGCCCGCCCGGGGGCGATCGTGCTGATGCACGACGGAGGCGGTGACCGCAGCGCCACCCTGGCGGCGTGCGGGCACCTGATCGGCGACCTCAAGCGGCGGTACGGAGTGGCCCGGCTCCGGTGAAAGCCCCTCTCACCTGGGGTTTCGCCTGCTGTGGCGCCCCGCGCCATACCGGTTTGGTCGACCGGCAGGCCATCACGTATGCTTTCCAAGCCTCCGGCGGGGCCGGATGGGAGCAAGTCCGCTTGAAGTTGCGAATGTGCAATGATGGCGGGGCCGCCCTCATCGTCTAGCGGCCCAGGACGCGCCCTTTCAAGGCGGTAGCACGGGTTCGAATCCCGTTGGGGGCACGACCGGCCAGCCGGAGCAACAAAGCTAGGTCCTGTGGAGCAGTTGGAGTGCTCGCCGCCCTGTCAAGGCGGAGGTCGCGGGTTCAAGTCCCGTCAGGACCGCCAGCGCCGACGCCGCGTGAATTTTGCGCGGCGTTCTGCGTATCGGCACATGTGACCCTGCCAGCGGAGGCTCCGCCTTCCGGGTAGCATGAGCCGAGCACCACGGCCAGGTAGCTCAGTTGGTACGAGCGTCCGACTGAAAATCGGAAGGTCGGCGGTTCGACCCCGCCCCTGGCCACATAGCCTTTCGCCGGGCTACAGGAGCGCCGACCAGCGGAAACGCCGGTCGGCGCTCTGCTTTACGCCCCGGCAGCCCGTCTGTCCGGTCTGACCCCCGTTGACCCCGGAATCCCGCTGATAGGCGCCTGGTTGCAACGGGGACTGCACGGGCTGACCTTGCCGCGCCAGGCGCTACGTGGGCATCGGTTTGCGATCACCGCGTGAGCCGCCATCGAATTGACTATCGGCTCACGCCCGCCTCGGGAAGGCTGCGTGACATGATCGAATTGCGGACACTGACGCCCGAGGACTGGGCGATCTGGCGAGAGCTACGGCTGGCCGCACTAGCCGAAGCCCCCTACGCGTTCGGTTCTCAGCTTGCCGGCTGGCAGGGCGAAGGTGACCGAGAGGAACGGTGGCGCGCCCGACTGAGCATTCCGAACTCCTACAACGCTCTTGTCGTGCTCGACGGCGAGCTGGCTGGTATGGCTAGCGGTGTGCCGACCAGTGAAGAAAATGTGGTCGAGCTGATCTCCATGTGGGTTGCTCCAGCGGCAAGGGGACGAGGCGTTGGGGATGAACTGGTCCAGGCGGTAGAACGGTGGGCTCGCCAGGCGGGCACCGAGGCGTTACGGCTCGCCGTTGCAGAGGGCAATGAGGCAGCCATTGAGCTGTACCAGCAAAACGGCTTCGCCGACACCGGAAAGTTCGGCGACACGATGCCCGACGGCGTGCGCAGAGAGCACCTCATGGAGAAGGTCCTTTCCGCCACGCTCCATGGGTAACCTGAGCCGGGCTGCTGAGTCCATGGACGTTGATCTCCTCGTCGGGCAGTCGCCAGACCGTGCAGCCTCACCGGGCGGGGACAAAGTGGAGCGCCCAACGTCCGAACGACGTCATCGAGTGCAGAGCACCTGGTCAGCCGGCCAGATCACGACGCCGATTCAGCCAGCCAATGCGGGCCAGTTCGGCGGTGTCAGCTTCCGGCATGACGAGGACGCTACGACCTAGGCACATCCTCCGGTGTCCCTTGAGCCTGTGCTCGTGTGTGCGGCGGTGATCTGTTCGGCGGGACAGACCCGAGCCGTACCACGTCGGTACAGTGCCCGAATGTTCGCGATCGATCTCAACGACGGGGCCGAGTTGCGCCCGCTGGAGCCGTGGCAGGCCGAGGAGTTCCTCGCCCACATGGACCGGGCGCGCGACGCGGTCGAGCCGTGGATCCCGTGGGCGAGCCGGAGCACGGACCTGGATTCGGCCCGCACCACGCTGCAGCGGTACGCGGAACTCGCCGCCCGCGACGCCGGCCGGCTGTACGGCATCTGGCTCGACGGCACGCTCGTCGGCGGAACCATGTTCGTCGCCTTCGACGCCACCGCGGGCACGTGCGAGATCGGTTGCTGGCTGGAGCCGGCCGGGCAGGGCCGGGGGCTGATCACCCGCGCGGCGGGGCACCTCGTCGACTGGGCGGTGCGCGTGCGCGGCATCCACCGGGTCGAGTGGCTCACCCGCTCGGACAACACGGCCAGCAGCAACGTGGCACGGCGGCTCGGCATGCGGCTGGACGGCGTGCTGCGCGAGGAGTTCCCGTACCGGGGGGTCCGGCACGACACCGAGGTCTGGTCGCTGCTGGCACCGGAGTGGGCCGGCCCCGCAGGCACCGACGGTTGACTCGGGCGCCGTCGCACCGGCGGTCCCGGCCGACCCGGTCCCGCCTTCGTTAAGGGGCCTTTGGTCGCCCTGGCCAATGACGCTCGCGCCGATCGCGGCGCGGCTGGCGATCAGCCGGTCCGAATGGTGGCAGACCGCACGTCCGCTACGCCGAGAGACGTCCCCCGTTCAGCGGGCGGTCCTACCGGCTCGGGGGGTTCTGCCCGATGCTGCGCCATGCTGCCCTGGATGGCCTCCCAAACGCTCCGCCCGGCCTGCCGCAGGGTCTCGCCGGCCTGATCGGCCAGCTGGGCAGCAGCCGCAGCGCCACCCTGGTCGGACCGCCCCTGGCCCTGGTCGGCTGGCCCTCCGCCCGGGCCGGTGTCCCGAACCTGACCCGCTTCCTCGCCCGGCCCGGGCTCCCCACCCTGACCGGCGGACGGGGTGCTCTGCGGCTCCCCTCGGCCGGTGGAACCGGACGGCTCACCCCGGCCGGTGTGGGCGGGGCGGCTGCGG
>JAEVHO010000541.1 GCA_016802835.1 Micromonospora sp. ATA32
CCGGTCGTCGTCGAGCCGGCCACCGAGCAGACGGTCGGCGATGACCGGGACCGCACGGTGGTCACCGACCGGGACGACACCGACCTCGACGGCCGCAGGCGGGAGGCCGAGGTGCCGGTGGTCGCCGGCCCGAGGCCCCGGGCCAGCCTGCTCGCCACCCTCGGCCTGATCGCCGGGGTGGCCGCGGCCCTCTTCGTGCTGACCGGCACCCTCGCCGGCTACGGCATCGCGCTGGGCGCGATCGGCGCGGTGCTCTCCGTCCTGGGCCTGATCGCCACCCGGCGCCGGCACATCGCCGGCAAGACCGACGCGCTCATCGGCATGTTGCTCGGGCTCGGCGCGGTCGTGCTGGGCGTGTTGGCGATGACCGGGCAGTTCGATTGGCCGACCACCGACGGCGACTGGGTGCAGCGGCTCCGTGAGTGGCTTGACTCACAGTTTGTCGCTCGGTTCTGACGGGCACGTATCGGCTCGCCGGCGGTGCGCCGGCACGCCCGACCAGCTCCGGTGGTTCACCGGCCGGGCAACCCTGTTTCGGGGGCGGCGGTTCGCCGCCCCCGAAGTGTTTCCCGGGTCGGCCGCGACCAGGACCCGCTCCCGCACGTCGCGGCCTGGCCCAGGAACGCCTGGCACCCGCATGGCGCAATGGATCGCCGCTGGCATGCCCTTAGACGCAATGATTCGCGCCGTCACGCAACTCTCAGCGGTGGATGTCGTCGGGTGGGGCCGCATACCGTTGGACCACGGCGCCAGCCCGTGGGCCGAAGGTGGCCGGGCGCGCCCGACCCCTGGGAGCAGGACAATGACGATGGACGCCAGCAGCCAGCGCTTTTTGATGTGCCGGCCGACGTACTTCGCCGTCGACTACGCGATCAACCCGTGGATGGACCCGACCGCGCCGGTGGACGCCGAGCTCGCGATCCGGCAGTGGGAGCAGCTCCGCCAGACCTACCGGGAGCTGGGCCACACCGTCGAGGAGATCACCCCGGTCCCCGGCCTGCCCGACATGGTCTTCGCCGCCAACGGCGGCACGGTCATCGACGGCAGGGCGATGGCGGTGCAGTTCCGCGACCCGCAGCGCGCCGACGAGGCGCCCGCCTACCGGGCCTGGTTCGAGTCGGCCGGCTTCGAGATGTACGACCCGAAGCACGTCAACGAGGGCGAGGGCGACATCCTGCTGGTCGGCGACGTGCTGCTGGCCGGCACCGGGTTCCGCACCGCGCACGCCTCGCACGCGCAGCTGCAGGAGGTCTTCGGCTACCCGGTGGTCACGATGCAGCTGGTCGACCCGCGCTTCTACCACCTGGACACCGCGCTGACCGTGCTGGACGAGCGGACCGTGGCGTACCTGCCGGAGGCCTTCTCCGCCGGCAGCCAGGCGGCGCTGCGCCGGCTCTTCCCGGACGCGATCCACGCCACCATGGCCGACGCCGAGGTGCTCGGACTGAACGCGGTCAGCGACGGTCGGCACGTGGTGCTGCCGGCGCAGGCCACCGACCTGGCCGCCAAGCTGCGCGACCGGGGTTACCAGACCATCGGTGTCGACCTGTCCGAGCTGCGCAAGGCCGGCGGCGGACCGAAGTGCTGCACGTTGCGACTCCGTCAGGGAAAGGCAATCAAGTGATCGTCGACGACATTCTGCGGACCCCGTCCGCCGTACGGGACGCGGAGCGCTGGACGGCGCACAACTACCACCCGCTGCCGGTGGTGATCTCCTCGGCCGAGGGCGCCTGGCTGACCGACGTGGACGGCCGGCGCTACCTGGACTGCCTGGCCGGCTACTCCGCGCTCAACTTCGGCCACCGGCATCCCCAGCTGATCGCCGCCGCGCACGCGCAGCTCGACAAGCTGACCCTGACCAGCCGCGCCTTCATCCATGACCAGTTCGCCGACTTCTGCAAGGAGCTGGCCGAGCTCTGCGGCAAGGACCTGGTCCTGCCGATGAACACCGGCGCCGAGGCGGTCGAGACCGGGATCAAGGTCGCCCGCAAGTGGGGCTACCAGGTCAAGGGCGTACCGGCCGGGCAGGCCAACATCGTGGTGGCCGAGGGTAACTTCCACGGTCGGACGACCACCATCGTCAGCTTCTCGACCGACGAGGACGCCCGCGCCGACTTCGGGCCGTACACCCCGGGCTTCACCATCGTCCCCTACGGCGACCTGGAAGCGCTCACCGCCGCGATCGACGAGAACACCGTGGCGGTGCTGCTGGAGCCGATCCAGGGCGAGCAGGGCGTCGTCCTGCCGCCGGAGGGCTACCTGCCGGGCGTCCGCGAGGTCTGCACCGAGCGCAACGTGCTCTTCATCGCCGACGAGATCCAGTCCGGCCTGGGCCGGACCGGTGAGACGTTCGCCTGCGACCACGAGGGCGTCGTCCCGGACATGTACCTGCTGGGCAAGGCGCTCGGCGGCGGCATCGTGCCGGTCTCCGCGGTCGCCGCGAACGCCGACGTGCTCGGCGTGCTCAAGCCGGGTCAGCACGGCTCCACCTTCGGCGGCAACCCGCTGGCCTGCGCGGTGGCGACCGAGGTGGTCCGGCTGCTGGCCACCGGCGAGTTCCAGCGCCGCTCGGCCGAGCTGGGCGCCCGGCTCCGGGCCGGCCTGGAGGGGCTGGTCGGCAAGGGCCTGGTCACCGTCCGGGTCCGCGGCCTCTGGGCCGGCCTCGACATCGACCCGGCGCTGATGAGCGGCCGGGAGGCGTGCGAGCGGCTCGCGGAGCGCGGCGTACTCGCCAAGGACACCCACGGCTCGACCATCCGGCTGGCCCCGCCGCTGGTGATCACCGAGGCGGAGATCGACCACGCGGTGGCGCAGCTCGCCGCCGTGCTGGCCGGCTGAACCTCCGTACGCGAAGCGGCGGGCGTCGGGACCAGGTCCCGGCGCCCGCCGTCGTTCGTCTCCCCGCCCGGCGGCGGGCGTCAGGCCCTCGGCAGCCGCATCGCCATCGTGGGCGCCTCGGCCATCACCGAGGTCGGCGTGAACGGGGCGCCGGTCGGGAGCTCGTCGGCCCGCCCGATCTGCACCCCGGGATAGAGCTCCACAATGTCGCCCTCGCCGAGCACCCTGGACTGCTGCGGGGCGAGTGCGACCCGGTCCGGCTCCGCCATCGAGCCGGCCGGCCGGATGCCGGAGCCGTTGGTACTCAGGTCGGTCACCACGACCTCGCCGACCCGCAGCTCCAGCTGGACGTGGCTGCGGCTGATCCAGCGGCGCGACTCGTCGTTGAGCCACTGGCCCAGCATGATCCCGCCGTCCTGCTCCGGCGCGCGCCCGCACCAGCACC
>JAEVHO010000542.1 GCA_016802835.1 Micromonospora sp. ATA32
TCGGACGGGCCGGAGCCCACCGGCGCCGCCTCGGCGAGGTCGCCGCCGGCCGCGCCCACGGGAGGAGTCGGTCACCGCCGGTCCCCGCCGGCGGGCGGGGTCTCGTCCTCGGGCTCCTCGTCGACGTCCTCGTCGGTCTCGTCGGTCTCGTCGTCGAGCCGGTACGGCTGCGCCTCGCCGGCGTACTCCGCCTTCGCGGCCAGTCGCTGCACCTCGGCGTCCGCGTTACGGGCGGCGGCGAGCAGGTCGTCGATCTGCTTGACCTGGTCCTGCACGTCGTCCAGGACGAAGGTCAGGGACGGCGAGTGGCGCAGGCCGAGGGCCTTGCCCACCGTGCTGCGCAGCATCCCCTTCGCGCTCTCGAGCGCGGCGGCGGTGCCGGCCTGGGCGGCCGAGTCGCCGAGCACGGTGTAGAAGACCGTCGCGTCGCGCAGGTCCGCCGTGATCCGGGCGTCGGTGATGGTGATCATGCCGAGCCGCGGGTCCTTGATCTGGCTCCGCACCACCGACGCGACCAGTTCACGTACCCGCTCCGCGTGCCGGCGTACCTTGGCCGGATCCGTCATCTCCGCCACCTCCACGGGTGTCCCGCTCCTGGCCGGACCGACGGCGCCGCGCGCCACCGGATCCCGACCGGCCAACATCTCGAACACTACCTGCGCGGCCGGTGCAGTCGCGCGTCGCTGGCCATGGCGCTGATCTCCAGCGCCCGGCGGTGCCGGACGACCGACGATGCGCCACCCCTCCGGGTGCCGGCGTCGCCGGAGACCGGATCTGCCGCCCACCGTGGCGGCGGCGACCCTCCGGCGTCAGTCGTCCTCGCCGTGCAGCCGCCGGCGGACCGACAGCAGCTCGACCTCGGGACGAGCCGCCACCAGGCGCTCGCACGTGTCGAGCACCTCGCCGACGTGTGCCGCCTCCGCGGCCACGACCGCCACGGCGATCTGCGCCCGACCGTGCAGGTCGAGCGCACCCACCTCGGCGGCCGAGACCTCGAAGCGGCGCAGCGCCGCGACGATCGGCCGTACATATGATCTCTTCGCCTTGAGCGACCGTGAGTCGCCCGGCAGCAGCAGGTCGAAGACCGCGGTTCCGGTGAACATCGCCCCGGACGATACCCGCACCCCGCCCCCCACATGATCAAGGGGTTTACGCCCGCAGGCGTAAACCCCTTGATCAGGTTGTCACGACGGGATCAGGCGCGAACCTTTTCCCGCATCTCGAAGGTCTCGATGATGTCGCCGACCTGGACGTTGTTGTAACCGCCCAGAGTCAGACCACACTCGAAGCCCTCACGGACCTCCGTGGCGTCGTCCTTGAACCGCTTGAGCGAGGTGATCGTGAGGTTGTCCGCCACGACCGCCCCGTCCCGCAGCAGCCGCGCCTTGGCGTTGCGTCGGAGGACGCCGGACCGGACGATACAGCCGGAGATGTTGCCGACCTTGGACGAGCGGAAGACGTCGCGGATCTCCGCGGAGCCCAGCTCGACCTCCTCGTACTCCGGCTTGAGCAGCCCCTTGAGCGCCGCCTCGATCTCCTCGATGGCCTGGTAGATCACGGTGTAGTACCGGATCTCCACGCCCTCGCGGTCGGCGATCTCGCGGACCTTGTTGGAGGCCCGCACGTTGAAGCCGATGATCGTGACCGGCTCCGACGAGGCGCTCGCCAGCATGACGTTGCTCTCGGTGATCGCACCGACGCCCCGGTCGAGGACCTTGAGCTGGACCTCCTCGGGGATGTCGAGGTTGAACAGCGCGTCCTCGAGCGCCTCCACGGAACCGGAGACGTCGCCCTTGAGCACCAGGTTGAGCGAGGTCTTCTCGCCCTCCTTGAGCTGCTCCATGAGCGTCTCGAGGGTGGCCCGACCGCGGGAGTTGGCGAAGGACGCCGCCCGCCGCCGTGCCTGCCGCTGCTCGGCGATCTGCCGCACCGTACGGTCGTCCGCCGCGGCGAGGAACGTGTCACCCGCGCCGGGCGGCGCGGTCAGGCCGAGCACCATGACCGGACGCGCCGGACCGGCCTCGCTGACCTGGTTGCCGTTCTCGTCGAGCATGGCCCGGACCCGTCCGTGCGCCCCACCGGCGACGATCGAGTCGCCGCCCGCAGGGTGCCCTTCTGGACCAGCACCGTCGCCACCGCACCGCGACCCTTGTCCAGGTGCGCCTCGATCGCCACACCCTGCGCCGGCCCGTCGATCGGAGCGGTCAGCTCCAGCGACGCGTCGGCGGTCAGCAGGACGGCCTCGAGCAGCTCGTCGATGCCGATGCCCGGCTTGGCCGCCACGTTGACGAACATGGTGTCGCCGCCGTACTCCTCGGCGACCAGTCCGTACTCGGTGAGCTGCTGGCGCACCTTGTCCGGGTTGGCCTCCGGCTTGTCGACCTTGTTGACCGCCACCACGATCGGCACGTCGGCCGCCTTGGCGTGGTTCAACGCCTCGATCGTCTGCGGCATCACGCCGTCGTCGGCCGCGACCACCAGCACCACGATGTCGGTGACCTGGGCACCACGGGCACGCATGGCGGTGAACGCCTCGTGGCCCGGGGTGTCGATGAAGGTCACCGCCCGGTCCACGCCCTCGTGCGGGACATGGACCTGGTAGGCACCGATGTGCTGGGTGATGCCACCCGCCTCGCCGGCCACGACGTTCGCCTTGCGGATCGCGTCGAGCAGCTTGGTCTTACCGTGGTCGACGTGACCCATGACGGTCACCACCGGCGCCCGGCTGACCAGCCGCTCGCTGTCCACCTCGGCGTCGAGGTCGATGTTGAACTGCGCGAGCAGCTCGCGGTCCTCGTCCTCCGGACTGACGATCTGCACGTCGAAACCGAGGTGCTCACCCAGCAGCAGCAGGGTCTCGTCAGAGCAGGACTGGGTCGCCGTGACCATCTCGCCCAGGTTGAACATCTCCTGGACCAGCGAACCCGGGTTGGCGTTGATCCTGTCGGCGAAGTCCGACAGCGAGGCGCCACGGGAGAGCCGGACGACCTGACCCTGACCCCGGGGAGCACCCGAGCTCATGGTCGGGGCCGACAGGTTGTCGAACTCCTGTCTGCGCTGCTTCTTGGACTTCCGACCACGGGTCGGCTTGCCACCCGGACGCCCGAAGGCACCCGCGGCACCGCCACCGCGGCCACGACCGCCGCCACCGGGGCGACCGCCGCCACCGGCCGGAGCACCCGGACGGAAACCGCCACCCGGAGCGCCACCGCCGCCGCCAGGGCCGCCGCGGTAGCCACC
>JAEVHO010000543.1 GCA_016802835.1 Micromonospora sp. ATA32
GACGACGACGTCGGCATTGGGGGAGAAGCTGCGCCCGAGCTTACCGATCGCGAAATTGTCCGGGTTCAGGTCCAGGTCGACGACGGGCGCGTAGTTGAGTTGGTCGCCGGCCGCCGGCCCGGAGGAGCGGCCGCGGGGCGGGCACGGCCAGGAGCCGGAGGGCCGGTCCCGGGCCGGCTACGCCGAGCCGGACGAGCGCGACTACCCGAACCCGCCCGAGGACCGTTCCTGGGCCGGGTCGGCCGCGCCGCGCGACGACCGCTCCTGGGCGGCCGGGCAGGGCGGCCAGCGCGACGACTCTGCCTGGGCCGACCAGCGCGACGACCGCTCCTGGCCAGGGCCGGCCGCGCCACGCGACGATCGCTCGTGGGCGGACGGGCGGGGCGGCCAGCAGGACGACCGGTCCCCCGCCGGGCAGCGGGACGAGCGTGGCTGGGGTGCCCCGGCCGAGCCGGCCTGGGGGGTGTCCGGGGAGCAGCGCGGACGGTCGTACCCGACGGACGGGGCGGATCCCGAGGACGGCGACTACTGGTCCGAGTTGCGCGCCGGGGACCGGTGGGCGGAGGTACGCGACGACGAGCGCGGTCGCGAGGTGCGGGTCGGTGAACGGCGCGCGGCCGTGCACGCCGACGGCTCCGGATACCGCGTGGAGGACCGCTGGGCAGCGGTTCGCCGGCGCGAGCCCGACCGGGAGGAGCCGCGGCGCGAGTACGGCCGGGACGGCGGCGACGAGTGGGGCGGCGGCCGGGCCGAGGAGAGCCGGCCGGCGCTGCCCGCCGGCGGGGTGCCGGTGCCGGGCGAGTGGCGCCCCGCCGATCCAGCGCGGCCGGGAGTCGGCCGACGAATGGCGGACGACGGAGCCCGAGCCGAGCCGCGCAGCCGGCACCAGCGCGCCGGTGAGGATCGGTACGGCTATCCGCCGCGCGATGACGTCCCCCGGGCCGGTGCCGCCCGATCCGCCGAACACTGGCGCTGACCGGCCCGACCGCCGGCCGCGCCCTTGGCGTCGACCGGCCCGACAGCGGGCCGCGCCCTTGGCGCTGACCGGGTTCGCGCCGCCGTCCGACACTACTTGTCGATGTCTCCGACCACGAAGAACATCGAGCCGAGGATGGCGATGAGGTCGGGGACCAGGCAGCCGGGCAGCAGCGTGGTGAGCGCCTGCACGTTGGCGTACGACGCGGTGCGCAGCTTCAGCCGCCACGGCGTCTTCTCGCCACGGGACACCAGGTAGTAGCCGTTGATGCCGAGCGGATTCTCGGTCCAGGCGTAGGTGTGCCCCTCCGGTGCCTTGACCACCTTGGGCAGCCGGGTGTTGACCGGCCCGGTGAGCTGGTCGACCCGGTTCAGGCACTGCTCGGCGAGGTCGAGCGAGACGTACACCTGGTCGAGCAGCACGTCGAAGCGGGCGTGGCAGTCCCCGGCGGTGCGGGTCACCACCGGCACGTCCAGCTCGCCGTAGGCGAGGTAGGGCTCGTCCCGGCGCAGGTCCAGGTCGAGCCCGGAGGCGCGGGCCACCGGCCCGGACGCGCCGAACGCGGCGGCGTCCGCTGCGGAGAGCACCCCGACCCCGACGGTACGGGCCAGGAAGATCTCGTTGCGCCGGATCAGGTGGTCCAGGTCCGGCAGGCGGCGGCGCACCTCGCCGATCGCGGCGCGGGCCCGCCCGGTCCAGCCGGCCGGCACCTCCTCCTTGAGCCCACCGACCCGGTTGAACATGTAGTGGATCCGGCCGCCGGAGACCTCCTCCATCACCGCCTGGATCGTCTCCCGTTCCCGGAACGCGTAGAAGACCGGCGTGATCGCGCCGATCTCCAGCGGGTACGAGCCGAGGAACATCATGTGGTTGAGCACCCGGTTCAGCTCGGCCAGTGCGGTACGCAGCCAGACCGCCCGCTCGGGCACCTCCATGCCCATCAGCCGTTCGACCGCGAGCACCACACCCAGTTCGTTGGAGAACGCGGAGAGCCAGTCGTGCCGGTTGGCCAGCACGATGATCTGCCGGTAGTCGCGGACCTCGAAGAGCTTCTCCGCGCCCCGGTGCATGTAGCCGACGATGGGTTCGCAGGCGACCACCCGCTCGCCGTCGAGGACCAGCTTCAGCCGGAGCACGCCGTGGGTGGAGGGGTGTTGCGGGCCGATGTTGAGCACCATGTCGGTGCCGAGCTGCTCCCCGGACGTGCCCGGGACGAGTCCGGCCCCGGTGCCGACGGTCAGCTCGCGGAGGTCGCCGGCGTCCGTGGTCATGCCCGCCATCGTGTCATGAACTCAGTCGAGGTCGACGCCGACCGCTTGCAGCAGCCACCAGTGCCCGCCGAGGTCGGCCGGGTCGGTCAAGCTCGGCCACCGCCGACGCGGCGGCCAGTGCGCGCACGTACCCGGCCGGGTCGGTGGAGGCCAGGGTGAGCGGCGGTCGGCGGCCGTCGGCCCCGAGCGCCCGCAGCGCCTCCCGCTGCGAGACCAGGGTGTACGTCCGGCCGGCGACCGTCGCGCCGGCCGCGGCCACGGAGTCCACGGCCACGTGCGCGGTGACGTCACATGACCCGTCCGGCACCGGCGCCACCTGCCGGCCGGCCCGGTACCCGGTCAGCGTCCCGTCGACCGGTCTCTCGTCCCGCGTGTGGCCGTAGTCGACGGCCAGCGCGAGGCCTCTGTCGATCTTCCTAACTGCGTCGGCCCACGCCTCGTCCCTGGTCCGGCCGATCTCAGCCCTCCCGCTGGTCGCCGTGGGGGTTTCCGGGCAGCCCGACCGGCTCCGGACGGTCAGGCTTGATCCCTGCGTCGGTCGGGCTGCCCGGAAACGGCCCGGTCGAGGCCGCAGGAACGGTCGTGGTCCGTGGCCACCAGGTCGCCAGCCACCCGGCGTCACCGGAGCTGACCTGGCCGCCGACCGACTCCTCGCCGGTGTCGGGGTCGACCAGCAGGTACCGCGAGCCGTCGTCGGTGTCGACGGCCACGTCGAGGGGCACGTTGTCGAGCCACTCGGTGGCCAGTAGCAGTCCGGTGATGCCGGTCGGTGATTCGTCCCGCCAGTCGATCTCCTCTGGCAGGTCTGCTGGTCGGGGGGCCCGCTCGACGGCGGTGAGGTGCAGGCGGGCGGCGAGTGGCGGGGTTTCCGGGGAGCCCGCCCGCGGAGGGATACGGCCACGTCGAGGGGCACGTTGTCGAGCCACTCGGTGGCCAGTAGCAGTCCGGTGATGCCGGTCGGTGATTCGTCCCGCCAGTCGATCTCCTCTGGC
>JAEVHO010000544.1 GCA_016802835.1 Micromonospora sp. ATA32
CAAAGATCAGAGGGGGAAGGTCAACCGACTGCCGGGCGGGGGGATGCTCGCGGCGCCGGGACCAGGTGTAACGACCGGCGACCCACCATCATTCCAACCCGGGGGCCATGCCATCGGGCCAGTCCAGCCGGCCCTACTCGGTCGTACGCAGGGTGTAACGACCCCGGCCCGGCCAGGATTCCGCCCCCACGATGTCGCCGGTCACATCCGTAGACCGACCCCGACCGCTAACCGGACATCCGGCCATCAACCTCGCGGGAGCGGTCAGGCGGGCGGTGGGGTGGCCCGGGCCTGGACCTTGGCCGCGCAGCCGTCCAGGGCCTGGCGGGCGTCCAGGCCGAGGCTCTCGATGGCGACCAACGCGGTGAGGGCGACATCGGCCAACTCGGCCGCCACGTCGTCGCGGGTGTGCGTCACCCCCTTGCGAGGGTTCTGGCCGAGCAGCCCGATCCAGGCGCCGGCTGCCTCCCCGGCCTCCTCGGTGACCTTGAGGATCCGGCAGGTGAGTTCCGTCTGTCCGGTGCCGTTCGCGGAGTCCAGCCACCCGCGGGCGTTCCGGACCGCGTCCCAGATCAACTCGTCCATGCCGACCAGTGAACCGGACGGCACCTCCGGTCCGTACTCCGGCACGTTGGCGGATCGCGCCGACGCGAATGGCGGCGACGACGCCAGGGATCTGAAGGGACGTGTCGGTGATGTCGGAAGCCGTCGAGACGGTGTTCGCCAGTGTGGTTGCCCGGAACCCGGGTGAGCCCGAGTGGCTACGTGCTGGACGAGGAGGGCATCGACCTGGAGCTGCTGCGGGAGCTGAAGGAGGAGCGGCGGGTCCGGCTGGACGACTACGTCCGGCACGTGCCACACGCGGTCGCGGTCTCCGGTCGTACCGTCTGGGAGGTGCCCTGCGACCTGGCGCTGCCGTGCGCGACGCAGAACGAGATCGGCGGCGCGGAGGCCGCGGCGCTCGTCGCCGGCGGCTGCGCCGCGGTGGTGGAGGGCGCGAACATGCCGACCACTCCGGGGGCCGTACGCATCCTCGGCCGGGCCGGGGTGCGGTTCGCCCCGGGCAAGGCGGCCAACGCCGGTGGCGGGGGCGAACATCAACGGGTTCCGCCGAGTGGCCGAGGCGATGCTCGCTCACGGCGTGGTCTGACCGGACGGTAGGCGGGTCGGCCGGCCACTGTAGACCGGCCCGTCAGCACCGGCTGACCGTTCGGTCAGGATGGCATTGACAGCCCTCGACCAGCGGGCCTAGTTTCAGGGCGCTACCGGCCGGTAGGCACCGTCCCGCCTGGTCGCCCCGGTGGGCGGCACCGTCCCCGGGAGAGCAACGATGCTGTCCTCATCCGCCCGTACCGTCCGCCGCCTGCTCGCCGCCGTGGCCCTGACCCTCGCGGTCGGCCTCGCCGGCGCCGCGCCCGCCGTCGCCGCCGACCGCGACTCCGACGGCAGCCAACCACTACCGGGCTACACCATCAGCAACCCGCCGCTCGCCCCGCTGGTGGTAGGCGGTGCGGCGACGACCGTCCGGCAGGAAGTGCACGGACACGCCGGCTACATCATCGAGGTGCCGGCGAAGTGGAACGGCGACCTGGTGATGTGGGCGCACGGCTACCGCGGCCAGACCACGGTGCTCTCCCCGGAGGCGCCGGGGTTCGGTCTCCGCCAGCGCCTCCTCGAGCAGGGGTACGCCTGGGCGGCGTCCTCGTACGACCGCAACGGGTTCGACATCCGGTCCGGGGTGCTCGGCACGAAGAACCTTGCGGACCACTTCCGCCGCACCGTCAAACGTCCGCACCGGACGTACATGGCCGGGGTGTCGATGGGCGGCTACATCATCGGCCGCTCGCTGGAGCAGTACCCCGGCTTCTATGACGGGGCACTGCCGATGTGCGGGGTGCTCGGCGACCAGGCGCTGCTCGACTTCTACCTGGACTACAACCTGGTCGCCCAGGCGCTCGCCGGCGTTCCCGCATACCCGACGCCGACCGACTACCTGAGCAACGCGGTGCCCCGGATCCAGGTCACATTGGGGCTGGCCGGGCTGACCCCGACCGGACCGGACACCACCAACGAACGCGGCAAGCAGCTGCGGGACATCACGATCAACCGCTCCGGTGGTGCGCGGCCGGGGGCCGAGGCGTCGTTCGCGCTCTGGAAGGACTTCCTCTTCGCCATCAGCACCACCAACGGCGGTGACTCGCCGGCGCAGCGGCCCGGGCAGCTCGCCACCAACCTGCTCACCCGGTACACCCCCAACACCCCCGTTGACGTGAACGCCACCGTGCGGCGGGTGGCCCCGGAGAACATCTGGGACCGCCTCTCCCCCGCCCTCACCGAGGTGCCGCGCATCGCCGGCCGCCCCACCGCCCCGGTGCTCAGCCTGCACAATCTCGGGGACCTCTTCGTGCCGTTCTCGATGGAGCAGGCGTACGCGCGGGACGTGGCGTTGCACGGTCGCAGCCGACTGGTCGTGCAGCGGGCGATCCGCGCCGCGCAGCACTGCGAGTTCAGCCCGGCCGAGGCCGGGGCCGCGTGGGACGACCTGGTTTCCTGGGTACGCACCGGAAGCCGACCGGCCGGCGACCCGGTCACCGATCGGGAATCGGTGGCGGCGGCGGACTACGGCTGCCGGTTCAGCGATCGGGCCGCGTACACCGCCGGCGCCGGCACCCGCCGCCTCTACCCGGCCTGCCCGTGACGAACCGACCCGCTCGCGGTGGCGGACGGCGCGACCGGCGTTCCGCCGCCCGGGGACTGACATGAAACAGCGTCGCCCCCGGCCGGTGAGGCTGGGGGCGGCGCTGGTGTCGGTGTGCAGGTACGCCGATGGCCGGCACCCCGCAGGGTGCCGGCCATCGATCATTCGGTTCTCAGCTGTTCCAGTGCTGGGCGACGAGGTCGGCGGCCTGGGTCTCCCACTGGGCGTAGGCGTCCGGGTAGGCCGACACCTGCACCGTCTGCGCGGCCTGCGTGAGCGGCATGTCCTGCCACCCGTCGACCTGCTTCAACCCCTTCAGATACGCCATCGTGGAGTACTCAGGATCGGTGATCTGCTCCGGGGTACCCCAACCAGAGGTGGGACGCTGCTGGAACAGACCCAGCGAGTCATGGTCGTTGGCGTCACCCAGATGACCCAGGTTCTCCAACTTCGACTCCTGCAGACTCGTACCAATCGCGATCACCGCAGCCCGCTCGTCCATCCCGGCCTTCTTCGTAGCCTTGATGATCGCCTTAGC
>JAEVHO010000545.1 GCA_016802835.1 Micromonospora sp. ATA32
GTCCCCACACGCCTACCGGTAGGTTTTTCCTGCTGACTCCGCAGCGTGGTTCCCTGGTACGCCACGTGGAGGGAAGGGGTCGGCTCAGCTCGACGTGGCATCGCCTTCCGTGGCCGGTCTGTCGGCCGGCCGTCATCTGGTGTGGAGATAGCGCGTCCCCACACGCCTACCGGTAGGTTTTTCCTGCTGACTCCGCAGCGTGGTTCCCTGGTACGCCACGTGGAGGGAAGGGGTCGGCTCAGCTCGACGTGGCGCTGCCGCGCAACGTCCCTGGCCGGCGAGCCGGCCGGGGACGTTGCGCGGGCGTGGTACCTGCTAGCCCGTCGCCCCGAGGTAGAGGGCGTTGAAGAGCATCTTGTAGGTGCCGTGCGACTGCGCCCGATGCTGCGGCTTGAAGCCGAGGACCACCACTTGGCCTTCCCCGAGCTCGGCGGTGAGGACGTTGGCCTTGCCGGAGATGACGTTCTCGCCGAGGAGCCAGCCGCTCTTCAGCAGCCCCGAGCCCGGGTACGCGCCGACCGTGGTGACGCCGGCCGCGCCGTCCGCGACCGCGAACGCCGGGCTGGACGACGCGAACGCCGAGTACTCGGGGGTCATGCCGTAGCCGACCGGGCTGGTCGGGTCGACGGTCGTACGCAGGATCGAGCCGGGAAGGTACAGCTTGTCGCTCGGTACCCCGGCCGTGACGTCGGTGATCGGGAGGCCGAACGCCTGGATCGGTAGCTGCGACGCCTGGTTGAGGGTCACCAGGGTCCCGCCCTGCTCGACGAACTTCTTCAGGTTCGCCACGCCGGCGGCGGTCATGCCCCCGGTGTACTCCTCCGGCAACGTGCCGGGCTTGCGGCCGTTGAGCATCGAGGAGTACGACGCGTCGGGCAGCACGATCACGTCGTACGACGTGCGCAGCGACGTGTTCGTGCGGATCTCCTTGTCCAGCAGCGAGGTGTAGCCGAAGCCGAACCGCTCCAGGATGTAGCGGGTCCAGCCCTCGTCGGCGTTGCCGCCCGCCGCCTTGTAGA
Source organism: Micromonospora sp. ATA32 (assembly GCA_016802835.1). Classification (GTDB taxonomy): domain Bacteria; phylum Actinomycetota; class Actinomycetes; order Mycobacteriales; family Micromonosporaceae; genus Micromonospora. The sequence continues at coordinate 1,020 of JAEVHO010000545.1, forward strand.
GCGCGACCTTCGGCGCGGCGATCCGGCGCTGAGCCGCCGGCGCCTTGTCGACCGCCGCCACCGACAGACCGAGTTGCTGGGCAGCCGCGGCGACCCGGCCGTCGGCGCCGGCCCGCGTCTTGACCACGAACGTGCCGGCCGGCAGCTCGCCGTCGCGGGTCTTGACCGCGGCGGTCGCCCGGTAGACAGTCTCACCCTCGGTGAGCAGCTGGTTGATCGCGGTCGCGCTGTCGTTGACCCGCGGGTCGAACGCGAAGCCGTACGTGGGGTTGCTCTGCACCGCGCCGGTGGGCACCTGCGCCCACTCGACCGGTTGCGAGTTGATGGTCAACGGCTGGTTGAACTTGTCGACCGTCACGCCCATCTGCATCGGCAGCGTCCAGCCGGCGATGTCGTAGGGACGCTCCGGCGGCCCGCCGGGGAACTGCCGCCGGTCCGGATAGACCTGCGGGTTAAGCAGGTCGACCACGGCGCCGCGGTATGCCTGAGCGGCCCGGATAACGAATGAATTGGCAGGATAGTCGCGGTCACCGATGCGGAACGCAGCGCTCGCCTGCTCGACCTCGATGCCCTCCCACCGCAGCGCGTTGATCATCTTAACGGCGGTGGGGAAGTCGACCTGATCGGCGGGGACCACGTAGACCTCGTTGCCGCCGGCCTGGATCTGCCGGTGACCGGTCTGCCAGCTGTCGTACAGCCAGTTTTCCCGATCCTTGCTGGCAATGTCGAGCATCGCGAACGACGCGGTGTTGATGTATTCGCAGCTGTCCCGCAGGTGCCACTCGCCACCCTGGTAGGGGCTGGGGTAGAAGGTCGAGGGTTCCGAGGTGGAGGTGCCGTCCGGGAACGTCTTGGGGAAGGTCGCCTTGTCGTAGAACGCCGGCGTCGCCGAGGCGTGCGCGGTCTCGGTGAGCAGGCCGACCATGTTGTGGTACTGCGGCACGGACCGCATGCCGCCGTTCCACCAGGCGTCGTACTGCTGGCGGGAGACCGCACCGGTCTTGCCCTCCCGGTCTAGTTGCGCGGTCATCGCCGAGCCGACCAGGTTGACGCCGCGGGTGACCTCCGGCGGGATGTTCGGGTTGGTCGGGTCCTTGAACGGCGGCACGAAGATGCGGGCCGGGAACGCGGCCGTCTGGTGGGTGTTGTGGATCAGCTGTGGGAACCACTCGTGGTAGAGCTGGTTACCGATGTTGCGGGTCTCCGCGAGGTTGTACATGTACCAGTCGCGGTTGTCGTCGTGCCCCGCGTATTTCTGATACAGCCACGGATAGGTGCTGTCCTGGTACGGCGTGCCGAGATTGTTCATATACCAGTCGGCGACCTCGGTAGTCCCGTCCGGGTTCATATTCGGCACCACCAGCGTCACCACGTCCTCGCGGATCCGCTTGCCCCGCTCGGACTCGTCGGTGAGCAGGTTGTACGCGAACAGGGGCGCGGTCTGCGAGCTGGCGACCTCGGTGCTGTGGATGCCGAAGTCCACCCAGGCGATTGCCTTGCCCTTCGCGGCGAGCCCCTTCGCCTGCTCGGCCGTCAGGCCCTGTGAGCTTGAGAGCTGAGCCGAGATCTTCCGGTACTCGTCGAGGTTCTTCTTCTTCAGGTTCTTCTCGGAGGAGATGATCGCCATGAGCTGTGCGCGACCCTCCTCGGTCTTGCCGATCTCGACCAGCTGCATCCGGTCGCTGGCCTTGTCCAGTTTGCGGTAGTAATCGGCAACCTGCTCGTAGGTGGCGAGCTTGTAGTCGGCGCACGGCTCCCAGCCGACTACCGAGGCGAACGTCGGGACGTTCGCCGCCGCGGCGGCGCTACCGGACGTGGTCAGGCTGATTGCGGGCACGCCGGCCAGCATCACCGCGAGCACCGAGAGCTGGGCGAGGCGGGGGTACCTTCTTCGCTTCACGGCTTCCTCTTTCCAGACGTTCGGGGTAAGGCGTGCCAGGGCAGGCGGCCCTTCCAATTGAAGACTGTCTAGCAGTGGTCCAGAGAGGCCAGGAAGACGCCCGCAGGGACCTTGAGGAATTCTTGAGCTTCGATCGGTAGGTATCGGAATCGGCGCTCTACGGGCAGAATCGCCGCATGCGACTGCTGCTCGTGGAGGACGCAGGGCTATTGCGTAGTCGGGTTGCCCCTGGTCATGGTCGGGTTGCTGGTGGTCACGGCGTCGATCAGGTCGTGTGGGCGGTGGTTGGCGCGTCGGGT
>JAEVHO010000546.1 GCA_016802835.1 Micromonospora sp. ATA32
CCCGTCCGCACGCGATCACTCCGAACGACCAACTGCTCGCCCTGCTCCTCGACGAGGTGGTGGCGCAGGGCGAGGTGCTGCGACGGATCCTGGATCGGCTTCCCGAGCCGGTGCAGGTGCAGCAGACGCTGGTCATGACGCCGCGGCAGCCGGGCCGGGCGGACGGTGGGGGTGAGGGCGGGCCGGTCGAGGTGACCGAGCCCGCCCGGCCCGCTCCGGGCGGGGCGCGACCGGTGAGCGAGCCGGCGCCGAAGCGTGCACCCCGACGGGCCGACGACGACGGCACCTCGATGCCACCGCCGCCGCGCTCCGGGAAGGGCTCCGGCGTCGACGCGTGGCGGTCGTTCGCCAGCGTCGCGAAGGTCAACGTCCCGGATGGGGCGAGCAGGGACGACATCGTCGCCGCCTGCGTGAAGGCACGCGTCATCGACGCCGAGTAGCCGGGCTGTATCAGTCGGCTGGCCCCCACTTCCCGACTGAATTGGAGGGCATCAGCATGGCGCGTCTTATCGGCCCGGACGAGGCCAGCCGCAGGGTGGATGCCGAAGTCGGGAAGGTGTTCCAGTCGAAGACGGGCAGTCGGGCGCAGTTGTGGGCGGATGACGCGGCGACGATCCCTGCGGATGTGCTGTGGCCGGACGGCACGCCGATCCCGCTGGAGCAGCCCGCCAACAATGGCGGGCGGGGGCTGGCCCCGACGGTGACGGTCGACGCGGGGTCGATGCTGCCGCTGGTGCAGTACCCGCCGGGTGACGTGGACTGGGTGGTCGTGACGTGCGATGGCGGTCCGCCGTGGCGCGCGTACGCCCGCACCGACGACCGGCTCGACCAGATGTTCACTCGCTACCCGGACGCCAATGGCCAGCTTTCCATCGTCGAGACCAGCGGCAGCTTCAACGCCGGCAGCTTCGAGCACACCGGCGCAGCGGCAGCCCTGCGTCTGCGGCAGTCCGGCACCGGGCCGATCGCCAAATGGCGGTCCGGCACCACGGACACGGGCTTCATCCAAAACCACGGCGGTTTGCAACTGCTGCCGCTCGATGACGGTTACGCGCTACGCGTGGAGACCCCAACGTGGTCGGCGTCCAGGCCCTTTGAGTATGGCAACAAGGCGGGCCTGTTCTTCGTCGATAACTTCGTCGACAACAGCGGGATTCCGACCGTCGCGGGCGTGTACCAGTCGTATACGAAGCTTTTTGGCGCCGGTGCCACGAAGAACGGTCCAGGCAACCTGGACGCCTTCTGGGCCACCATCAATCATCACGGCCCGGACGAGGCTGGCCTGTTCATCGGCGACGTGACCGGCGATTCCGGCGGCAACGTCTGGGGCGGGCACTTCAAGCTGACCGCCAACACGGTCGAGGCGTTGATGGTCGGCCTTGAGCTGGACGTCATCAAGAACGTGGCCGGCAGCACCAAGGAAACGCGCGGTCTGCACATCCGCTCCGGCGGCACGCAGGACGCCACCTACGGCCTGCTGATCGACTCGATCCCGTCGGCCGCCGGCAGTTGGACATCCTTCATCGCCGCGAGGAATTCCGGCGGAACGGTGCTGTTCCAGGTGGACAAGGCCGGCAGCGTGACCGCCAGTTCGGCGGCCGACGGTGCGCAGATCATGCGGCTCGCCATGGACAGGCCGTGGGCATTCCGCCAGCAGGGCACAGCCGGCGCGGCGGTGTTGCGACTGGCCCCGGATACCGGCCCCCGCACAATGCGGATCACCTCGCCGGATGCGGCGATCGTCGCGTTCGAGGTCCAGGTGGCGGATGTTGCCAGCAGCAGCATCGTCAAGATCGCTCCAACGGCGGGGCAGAAGATCGGTTTTTTCGACGCCGCGCCCGTCGCCCGGCAGACCGGCCTACCGGTCGCGTCGACAGACCTCCCGACCGTGGTCGCCCTGGCGAACTTCCTCCGTACCGCTTTGCTCAACCTCGGATTGGTGACCACATGAGCGACCGTCGTCTGCGGGTCGTGGCGTTCGAGGTGCATCCGGTGCTGGTCTGGGACGACGGCGAGCACCTCGCGCCCGGTCCGCAAATTCAGCCCGTCACCGTCCCGCCCGGCGAGCTGGCCGCCTTCCCGGCCCGGTGGGAGCACGACTTCGCCGACCTGCGGGAGAGGGCCGAGCACGAGGCTCCCGACGCCGCGCCTGACCCCGGGAGGTGACCCATGCCGATCCCCGCTGGCCCTGACCCGCAGATCCCCGGCGCGCACGCCACCGTGCAGCAGCTCAACGACAAGCTCGGCCGCACCCCGTCAACGCCACCCACCGGCCCGTAGGGAGCTGACATGCCGATCCCCGCTGGCCCGGACCCGATCACCCTCAACCCCACCACCACCATCGGCCAAGTCCGGCTACTCATCACCGACACGACCGAACCGGCCCTGTTCGACGACAACCAGATCGACGCCTTCCTCACCATGGAAGGCAACGTCAAACTCGCCGCGGCCGCCGCGCTGGAGACCATTGCCACATCCGAGGCGCTTGTTAGCAAGCGGATCACCACGCAGGACCTGTCAACGGACGGCCCGGCCGTATCGAAGGAACTTCGAGCGCGCGCCGCCGCACTGCGCCAACAGGCCGCCGCCGAAGTCGAGGTGGCCGACGGCTTCGGCTTGGAAATTGTGGACTTCGATCCGTATGCGGCATACCGCGATCGTTTATGACAACTGCCTCAGGTAAAATGGAGTCGCCTAGAAGATAGGGCCGGGCGGGCGCTGACGACGCCCACCCGGCTGCCGACTACCTGACTCGACCAGGAGCCGACGTGAGCGAACTTATCACGGCACCTGTGGGCTGCCGTGGCTGCGGGACGGAAGTATCCCGGAAGCGTCCTGGCGCTCGGGCACCCCACTACTGTCAGGAATGCGCGAAGGAACGTGCCCGGGGCCGCTGGTCGACCGCAGAACAGCAGCGACGCAGACGGCACGAACGGAACCCGCCAATCGTTTCCTTGAAGTGCGTTGACTGCCTCGGCGAGTTTCCGCGCCCCAGCCTTCTCGGACCACCTCCGCTTCGATGCTCCGAGTGCATAAGGTTGGACACCGTCCGGCGGCACCGCAAGTACCGCCTTCGGAGGTTTGAGCAGGAGCGGGTGGGCCCTTGCGAGGACTGCGGTACTGCTATTGAGCGCCAACGGCTCGGCAAACGCAAACGGATCTGCGACCGCTGTCGAGTTCGGCGACAAAAGGCGTCTTTGGCGGTCTATCGCAAGC
>JAEVHO010000547.1 GCA_016802835.1 Micromonospora sp. ATA32
ATGGTCGACCCGGACGCGGTGGCCCCGGACGCCACGGCGGCGGCGGGCACAGCGGCGGCGGGGATCGCCGGGGCGGCCCGGCCCACCGACAACGTGCCGCAGGACGCCGCCAGGCTCTTCGACGACGACGCCGCGCAGGGCTTCCGGGACCGTTGGCGCGACGTCCAGCTCCGCTTCGTGGACGACCCCCGCGCGGCCGTCGGCGAAGCCCAGTCGCTGGTCGAGGAGGCCATCCAGGCTCTCTCCTCGGCGCTCGCCGCGCAGAAGAACAAGCTGGGCGGCTGGCAGGACGCCGGCTCCGCGGACACCGAGCAGCTCCGGGTGGCGGTCCGCCGGTACCGCGACTTCCTGGACCGGGTCCTCGGTCGCTGATCCACCACCGTCGACGCCCGGCCGCACCACGGCCGGGGCGTCCCCGTGTCGTCCATCCGGCCCGGGATCGGCCCCCGGTGCGCACCGCCCTGCAGCCGCCGAGCGGCCGGTTTCCGCTCGGTCCGCGTCGGCCATGGGCGGCCGACCCGGACAGAGCGGCATGAAACTTCGCACGAGGGGTAACAGCGCGCGCACGACCGGCTCGGACGAGGGGTGGCGGGGATGGACGATGGCGGCGGCCTGCGGCTGACCATGAACGCGCTGGACTACCTGATCCTGGCGCTGTACTTCCTCACCGTGCTGGGGGTCGGCTTCGCCGCCCGCCGGGCGATCCGGACCAGCGTCGACTTCTTCCTCTCCGGGCGCTCGCTGATGCGCGACCTGCTGCCCAACGGGGTGCTCGGGGTGCGGTGACCGGTCTGCTCGCCTCGTTCATGGCCGGCATGGCCGCCAAACGTCAGCGGCTTCAACACCGTGTTCACGTCTTCTGAGGCGAAGGGGCTCACGAGATGGACGACCACAGCGAGCGGGCACACGACCCGCTGGTGGAGGAGACGGAGGAGGCGCGGCGGAAGTCGGCCGCCGCCCGGCTGTTCGACATCCGTCGGGTGATCGGCGGGCTCTTCGTCGCGTACGGGCTGATCGTGGGCCTCGTCGGGCTCTTCGACGGGCAGGCGGAGGTGGACAAGGCGCAGAGCGTCCGGATCAACCTGTGGGCCGGCGCGGCGATGCTCGTCTTCGGCCTGCTCTTCCTGGTCTGGCAGTGGCTGCGGCCCGTCGAGGCGCCAGCCCTGCCGAGGGAGGACGACAAGCGGTGAGCCGTCCGGTCCACGCACCCCGGCATGGCCACCGCTCTGCCGGGTACGCGAGTGGGACAGGATGACGCGCCTGGGGACAGGAGGGCAGCAACATGACGGATCGGGACAGTGGGCGCCCGCTGGAGGAGAGCCCCGAGGTGGCCGCGGCGGTGGACGACGAGACCACGGTGCCGCAGCTGATGACCGGCGGCGGTCCGGACGCGGACACCCCGAACTTCGCCGAGCCCGGCGAACGGCCGGGTGCCGGGGCGCCGACCGAGGACCTGCTCGGCGACCCGTACGCGGCCGGCACCGGTGCCACCGGGACCGGCACCGGGGCCGGTGGGGACAACATCCGCACCGGTGGCGAGCAGCCCTGGGACCCGGAGGACCTGGTGGCGGCCCGGGGGCAGGACCTCACCCCGGAGAACGTCGAGCGGGCCCGCCGCGACCTGGCCGAGCTGGGCCGGGCGGCGGTGGAGAAGACCGTGCCCTGACCGGCGGGAATCCCTGATCCGGCCGATCACCTGCCGGACCAGGGACCCGGGGAAACCTGCCGCCGCGGTGCCTCACTCCCACGGCGGCGGCTGGGCGTCCTCAGAGCGCCTGGTAGGCGTTCCCCATGAGCTCCTGGAACTGCGCGGAGAACCAGGCACCGGAGATCGGCGCGTTGGGCAGCGCGCCGCTCATGCTGTTGCCGTTGCGCGCGTTACCGGTGTAGGTCGGGTCGCACATCCGGTCGAAGCCCTTGCCCTCGTTGTTCGGGATCAGGCTGCTGGAGCCGTCCGACTCGCCCGGGGGCTTGACCCACGCGTACGCGTCGATGCCCGCCTCCGGCGCCGAGACCCGCGCCCGACTGGTTGCACCAGTTGCCGGCGTGGATCCGCTGCTCGATCCGACCACCGTTGACGTAGGTGTCCACACTGGTCGTGGCGCGGCGGCCGGTGGCCAGGCGGTGATCTTGAAATTCGGCTCCTTGAGCGCCGAGTAGTTGGCCGTGTTGGTGATGAAGCCGGCGACATTGTGGACGGTGCTGCCGGACGCCGTGGCGGCGGCCAGCAGCTGGTCGGCGGTCGGGCCGAAGTTGCTGTCCCAGCCGATCCAGCCGTGGTCCGCGGCGTCGATGTAGTTGTAGACGTTGCGGATCGCACCGAGCTTCGCCAGCGCGTAGCCGACGTCGTTGACGTAGGCGCCGTTGGCCTTGGCCGTTTCGCACATCGCGGTGCCGCACTGCTCGCCGCAGGTGTTGGTCACCAGGTTCGGCGGCGAGTCGATCTCGATGTCGCAGGGGAGCCCTTCCATGGCAATGGCTCGATGGCTTGCGCGCGCTGGCGGCATCCGCCGGAATCCCCGCTGGCGGTGCCACGAGGGTTGGGAGATTCACCCGCAAGGGGGACGTTCCGCCCGCCTCCTCCCTGCCTCGCCCGGGAGGGCCGAGACGGCGTGGCCAGTCGGCAAACCGCAGTGCAATGCGGCAAGGCTGACACATGTCCCCTAAAGCCGCGTACCACTCTGATCATCGCTCACGTTCCCAAAGGCAAGAACACGAATCTTTCCCCTCATAAGTCGTGAAACGGTCTAACGTCGGTCGTAGCTCGACTGTCGTCGGGCTCAGGACAAACAGGGATGGAGTGACGCAGGTCATGGCTAAGAAGATGCTCGGGAAGGTCGTTGCGGGTGCCGCCCTCGGTGGCGCGTCCCTCCTGGTGTTCACGCCGGGGATCGCATTCGCTGACGGACACGGCCACGACGGCGAGGACCGCGACGGCAAGGTGTTCGCCAAGCCGCACGTCGTCCGCGCGGGCGACGAGGTCAAGCTCCTCGAGATCTGCCCGGAGCCGCAGGAGCACGCCTTCGTCTGGTCGAAGGTCACCGGCAAGGTCGAGCTGAAGGAGGTCCGCGAGGACCGCGGCGACGACAAGGGCAAGGACGAGCGCGGCCAGAAGGACGAGCACGGCAAGGACGACAACGGCAAGGACGAGCACGGCCAGAAGGACGAGCAGGGCAAGGACGAGCACGGCCAGAAGGACGAGCAGGGCAAGGAC
>JAEVHO010000548.1 GCA_016802835.1 Micromonospora sp. ATA32
TCCCGCCGGCGGGACGGGTTCAGCCAGCGCTGGCGCGCAGCCGGTGCCAGCGGGCCAGCAGCCCACCCTCGGCGGCCACTTCCTCGCTGGTCATCGCGTGGACCGCGATGCCACCGCGCCGCGCCGATCCCGCCGGCGGGACGGGTTCAGCCAGCGCTGGCGCGCAGCCGGTGCCAGCGGGCCAGCAGCCCACCCTCGGCGGCCACTTCCTCGCTGGTCATCGCGTATCCGATGTGGTCGCGCCACGCCCCGTCGATGTGCATGTACCGCACGTGATAGGCCTCCTCGCGGAAGCCCAGCTTCTCCATCACCCGTCGGGACGGGCGGTTCTCCGGTCGGATGTTCACCTCGACCCGGTGCAGGCCACCCTCGCCGAAGGCGTGATCGACGGCGAGCGCCATCGCGGTCGGGATCACCCCGCGACCGGCCACTCTGGAGTCCACCCAGTAACCGACGTACCCGGAGCAGAACGCGCGGCGGACGATGCTGCCGACGTTGAGGTGCCCGACCAGCCGTTCCCGGCCGTTCTCACGCAGGCAGACAGCCAACGGCATTCCGTCGCCGATACGCGCGGAGCGGCGCTGGTCGGAGTGGACGAAGCGGAACGCGGCGGGCGAGTTCAGCTCGTCCCAGCGGCCCGGCACCGACGACTCCCACGGCGACAGCCAGGCCTGGTTGGCGCGCCGCACCTCAGACCAGGCGGCCGCGTCCGAGCGCCGGTACGGCCGCAGCACCACCGGCCCGTCGACGAGGACGGCCGGCCAGCCCGGCGCCCGCCCGAACCCGAGAAACCTCACCGAACTGGCCCCTCGCTCGCGACCGCGCGGCTCGCAGCTTCACTCCTCGCGGTCACCGGCGCCGGTCCAGCAGCAGCACGTCCACGGTGGAGCCGGCGGCGGCGGTAGTCACCCGCTCGCCGAGCACCAGCAGCCCGTTCGCGTCGGCCAGCCCGGAGAGGGTGAACGGCCCACCGCTCAGCGGCTGCACAGTGTAGCCCCCGCCGCGCCGCTCGGCGACGTGTGCCGGGCGGAACTCGCGCAGCCCGCCCGGCGACGAGACGGTCTCCAACAGGTGCGCCCGGACGCTGGGCCGGAACACCGGCTCGGCCCCGGCCAGCAGCTGGATGGCGGGACGGGCCAGCACCTCGAAGCCGATCAGCGCCGAGCCGGGCTCACCGGGAAGACACACCACCGGCACCTCCTCGGCGCCGACCGTACCGAATCCGAGCGACGTTCCGGGATAGAGGGCGACATCGGTGAAGGCGACCGGCCCCGCGCGCCCACCCTCCCTCCTGGACAGGATCCGGCGGACCATGTCACCGGGACCCGTCCCGGTGCCGCCGGTGGTGATGATCAGGTCGGCCCGCAGGGTCTGGTCCTCCAGCAGCCCGCGCAGCCCCTCCGGGTCGTCGTCGCAGATCCCCACCCGGTACGCCAGCGCGCCCGCCTCGGCCGCGGCGGCGGTCAGCGCGTGCGAGTTGGCGTCCACCACCTGGCCCGGCTGGCTGGCCCGGCCCACGTCGACCAGTTCGTCGCCGGTGGCCACGATGACCACCCGCGGGCTGGGCCGGACCACCACGTGGCCGATCCCGGTGGCGGCGAACACGGCCACCAGCGCCGGGGAGACGTACGTGCCGGCGCGGGCGAGCAGCGTGCCGGCCGGCAGCTCCTCGCCGGCCCGGCGTACCCCGTACCCCCGCTTGGGGGCGCGGAAGATCTCCACCGCGGCCATGCCCTGGTCGGTCCACTCCACCGGCACCACCACGTCGGCGGCGACCGGCAGCGGCGCCCCGGCGGCGACCGAGAAGCACGAGCCCGGGGTGAGGCGGACCGGTCGCCAGCTCGCCGCGCCCAGGTCGCCGACCACGTTGAGCCGGATCGTGCGACCCCCCGGCGTGCCGGAGGGGGCCGGGACGTAACCCCCGGCCCGACCGCCCCCGGAGATGTCCTCCCAGCGCGCGGCGTAGCCGTCCACCGCCGCCTGGTCGAAGGCGGGGAACGCGTGCGGCGCGACGACGTCCTCGGCGAGGACGTTGCCGTGCGACTGGGTGAGGTCGAGGTCGAGCGGAGGCAGCGCGCGTAACCTGCGCAGCACGCTGCCCAGGTAGTCGGCGAGCGGCGTCAACTCGTTCGCGGCCGCCTCGGCGTCGGCCGTCGCGGTCATGTATCAGATCCGCCCGACGCGTCGTTGTTGACGAAGTCGACCAGCCACTTGCGGAACTCGGCGCCGAGGTCGTCCCGCTCGACGGCGATCTGTACGACCGTCTGCAGGTAGCCCAGCGGCATCCCGGTGTCGTAGCGGGTGCCCCGGTAGACGATGGCGTGCACCGGGACGCCCTCGGTGCGCAGCAGCTCCATCGCGTCGGTCAGCTGGATCTCGCCACCGCTGCCCGGCTCGGTCCGCCGGATCGCGTCGAAGATCTTCCCCGGCAGCACGTACCGGCCGAGCACCGCGAGGTTGCTCGGCGCGTCCTCCGGCTTGGGCTTCTCCACCATGCCGGTCACCTTGACCACCTCGCCGATGTCGGTCAGCTCCGACTCGGCCGGCTCGACGGAGGCGATGCCGTAGCGCTTCGTCTCGGCCGGGTCGACCTCGAAGAAGGCCAGCACGACGCCGCCGGTGCGGGCCTGCAGCTCCAGCATGGCCGGCAGCAGCGGCTCGTCCAGCTTGACGAACTCGTCGCCGAGCAGCACCGCGAAGGGCTGGTCACCGACGTGCGACTCGGCGTACCCGACGGCGTGGCCGAGGCCCAGCTGCTCCGGCTGCCGGCAGGTGTAGATCTCGGCCAGTTCGCTGGGGCGGCGCACCGCGGCGAGCGTCTTCGTGTCGCCCTTCTCCTCCAGCCGGGCCTCCAGGTCGGGGCGGCGGTCGAAGTGGTCCACCATCGAGGTCTTGCCCCGCCCGGTGATCAGCAGCACGTCACCGATGCCGGCCTGGGTGGCCTCCTCGACGATGTACTGCAGGACCGGCCGGTCGACCACCGGCAGCAGCTCCTTGGGCACCGCCTTCGTGGCCGGCAGGAACCGGGTGGCCAGGCCGGCGGCCGGGATGACGGCCTTTACCGCGCGGGGACGGCCGGTTGCGGCGGCCGCCGTTGAGGGCTTCGCTGAGTGCTCCGACATGTCGCGAGACTATCGGCCACGGCTCTGCCGCGGCGGGTGAGGACCGGAGACGCGCCGCCCGCGCCCGACCTGGCCGC
>JAEVHO010000549.1 GCA_016802835.1 Micromonospora sp. ATA32
ACCGCGGCGCCGACGGCGGCCTCGGTGTGCGCGACCAGTTCCTTCAGCGGGGCCGGCAGCGCCGGGATGAGGACGCCGAGCCGGTGGTGGGCCCGGGGGCCGGCGCTCCACAGCACCTCGCGGGTCAGCCCGGCGGCGGAGACCAGGCCGAGCAGCAGCGCGTCCGGCACGTTCGGTGGGCCCGGCCGTTCCAACAGCGCCCGCAGCCGAGTGGCCGGCCAGGCCGCCGTGTTCAGGTCGACCGGCACATAGCTGACGCTCGAGCGCAGCAGCCGGCGGCTCTCCTGGCGACGCAGCACGCCGGCGCGGGCCAGCCGCTCCCCCACCGAGGTGACCGCGGTCTGGGCCAGGAAGCTCAGCCAGGTGCGGACCGCCTGGTGCTGGGACTCGCCGACGAGCTGGTCCAGCACGGTGTGCGCCAGCGCATCCGCCGGCGGGCGCCGGTCCACGATCGCCACCAGCCCGGAGGAGACGGTGATCTGTCCGAACAGGACAAGCTCACCGAGCAGGCTGGCGGCCAGGCCGAGCCCGGTCGCGCTCGGGTGCAGCCTGGCCTTGCCACGACTGTCGTTGTGGGCGATCAGGAAGAACTCGTCGGCGATGAGCAAACGAGCCTCCCGACCTGGGTTGTCCACAAGTGATCGGGAGAAAGGATGCACCGCGGAAAGTGGCAATGCAACTCCCGAATTCGACGGTTGCACTCCGTGCTGACGCGACCTGCGGATCTTGCCGTGACAGACTCGGACGGTGACCGTCAGCCCCACCCTCCGCCGCCGCCGCATTGCCCGGGCGCTGCGCCACCTGCGCGAGCGAGCCGGGATGACGCTCGACGTGGCCGCCCGTCAGCTGGACATGTCGAAGAGCAACCTGTCCCGGATCGAGAACGCGCAGATCGGCATCAAGCCCCGGGATGTGCGGGCGGCGCTGGCCCTCTACGAGGTGACCGGCGCCGACGCCGAGGCACTGATCGAGATCGCCCGCAGCGCCCAGCAACGCGGCTGGTGGCAGAGCTACAGCGACGTGCTCCCGGAGTGGTTCGAGTTCTACGTCGGGCTGGAGGCCGAGGCGGCCACGCTGCGGACGTACGAGGCCGAGGCGGTGCCCGGGCTGCTGCAGACCGAGGCGTACGCGCGGGAGGTCTACCGGCTGACCGCCGGGGAGGACGGCATCGAGCGCAAGGTGGCCGCCCGGCTGCACCGGCAGAACGTGCTGCACCGGGAATCGCCGGTCGAGTTGTCCGTGGTGCTCAACGAGGCGGTGCTGCTGCGTCCGATCGGCGCCCGGGCGGTGATGGCCGGGCAGCTGGCCCACATGAGCACGATCGGTCAGCAACCCAACGTAACGATTCACGTACTTCCATTTGCCGCTGGCGGCCACCCCGCGATGAACACCCCGTACGTCATCCTGAGCTTCGCCGACGCCGCCGACGCGTCCGTGGTTTACCTGGACAACCTCACGATGGGACTGGCGCTGGAGGGAGCCGGACACGTGCGCGGGTATAGCCTGGTGCACGAGGAGCTGTGCCGGCTGGCATTGAGTCCGGCGGATTCCATGGCCCGCCTGGAGGAGGCTTTTCGTAACTTTGCGTGACCGCGAGCTGCGACACGCCGGAAAGACGGGGTACGGGGATGACCAGGCTCGACCTGGCCGGGGCGCGGTGGTGCACCAGCACGCGCAGCATCGGCAACGGCAACTGCGTGGAGGTCGCCGCCGCCGGCGGTCGGATCGCCGTGCGGGACAGCAAGGACCGGCTCGGCCCGGTGCTGGCCTTCCCGCCCTCGGCCTGGGTCGCCTTCCTCGCCGCCCTCGACCGGGTACGCCCCGACTGACCCGCCGACGACGGTGCGAGAGTAGGACTGTGCTCTCCGACGTACACCTCGATCTGCCGGTCCGACCGGCGCTGCCGGCGCTGGTCGCGGCGCTGGGCGCGGCCGGCAGCGCGGTCCTGGTGGCGCCGCCGGGGACGGGAAAGACCACCCTCGCCCCGCTGGCCGTGGCCGACCAGGTCGCCGGCCGGGTGCTGATCGCCCAGCCGCGCCGGGTGGCCGCCCGGGCGGCGGCGCACCGGATGGCCGCGCTGCTCGGCGAACGGGTCGGCGAACGGATCGGGTACGCCGTGCGCGGCGAGCGCCGGGTCGGGGCGGCCACCCGCGTCGAGGTGGTCACCACCGGCCTGCTGGTCCGTCGCCTGCACCACGACCCGGAACTGCCCGGGGTCGGCGCGGTGCTGCTGGACGAGTGCCACGAGCGGCAACTCGACGCCGACCTGGCGCTCGCGTTCAGCGTGGAATCCCGGGCCACGCTGCGGCCCGACCTCTGGCTGCTGGCGATGTCCGCGACGCCCGAGGCGGACCGGTTCGCGGCGCTGCTCGGGCAGGACGCCGGCCCGGCGCCGGTGGTCCGGGCCGAGTCGGCGCTCTACCCGGTCACCCGGGTCTGGGCGCCGCCACCCCGCCCGGTCGCCGCGCCCGACGCCGGCCCGGGGTCGACCGGGCACTGCTCGACCACGTCGCGGCCACCGTCCGCCGGGCGCTGCACGAGCAGGACGGCGACCTGCTGGTCTTCCTGCCCGGGGCGGGCGAGATCGGCGCCGTCGCCGGTCGCCTCGCCGACCTGCGGGACCGGATCGCGGTCCTGCCGTTGCACGGCCGGATGCGCGGCGCCGACCAGGACGCGGCGCTGCGTCCGGCGGACCGGCGGCGGGTGGTGCTCGCGACGGCGGTGGCGGAGAGCAGCCTGACCGTGCCCGGCGTCCGGGTGGTGGTCGACGCCGGACTGAGCCGGGTGGCCCGGGATGGACCTGTCGCGGGGGGCTCGGCGCGTTGGTCACCGTCCCGGTCTCCCGGGCCGGCGCCACCCAGCGCGCCGGCCGGGCCGGCCGGGAGGCGCCGGGACAGGTCTACCGCTGCTGGTCGCAGGCCACCCATCGACGGCTGGCCCCCCAGCCGGAGCCGGAGATCGCCACGGCCGACCTCACCGGTTTCGCGCTGCAGCTGGCGGCATGGGGCAGCCCGGACGGCGCCGGGCTGGCCCTGCCGGACCCGCCACCGGCGGCGGCCATGGCGGTCGCCCGGGACACCCTGACCACCCTCGGCGCGGTCGACGGGGACGGCCGGATCACCGGCCGGGGCCGGGGCGATCGCCGCGGCCGGCGCACATCCCCGGCTGGCCCGGGCGCTGCTGGACGGT
>JAEVHO010000550.1 GCA_016802835.1 Micromonospora sp. ATA32
CAGCCGCCGTGGGAGATGACCGGCGCACACGCCTGAGAGGAACCTGACCCGATGGACACCAACCCGCTCCGGCAGGCCTACGACGCGCTGCTGGCTGCCCGATCCGCGAGCCGTACCGCCGCCCGGCGAGTGGAACACCCGAGCAGATCCTGGCCCACGTCTCCCTCGCCGACGTCGTGGGCAAGGTGCTCACCGCCGAGCCGCCGACGCGCCTGGCCATCACCTTCGAGGACAGCCCGAACGAAGAGCGGGAGCCGTCGGTCGTCACGTTCCTCGTCGAACCACACCAGGACATTGTGCGCCTCACGGTGACGCACGAGAACCTCGCCAACCTCGACATGTTCAACGGCATCTCGAGCGGTTGGCCGGCCGTCCTGTCGAACCTCAAGTCCCTGCTGGAGACCGGCGACGTGCTACCGCAGCCGCCGTGGGAGATGACCGGCGCACACGCCTGAGAGGAACCTGACCCGATGGACACCAACCCGCTCCGGCAGGCCTACGACGCGCTGCTGGCTGCCGATCCGCGAGCCGTACCGCCGCCCGGCGAGTGGAACACCGAGCAGATCCTGGCCCACGTCTCCCTCGTCAGCGCGGCCACCATCAGCACCGTTGTCGCGGTTGCGTCGGGGGCGATCTCGACGTACGACAACCGCCCGTCCCAGGACCCGTGGACCCTGGACCGCGTCATCGCGCTCGCGGGCGGCGAGGCGGCCCTGCGGGAGCGCATCCGCGCGCAGGGGGAGGCGCTGTGCGCCCTGGCCGCGGTGCTGAGCGAGGCCGAGCTCGCCACGAAGGTACCGACGCTGCTGTTGTCCAATGGCGCGTGCCTGGTGCACCAGCCGCTCTCGCTGGAGGACATCCTCGCCGGCCTCGCTAACGTGGAACTGCCCGGGCACACGAAGCAGCTTTAGCATGTCCGGCCATTGGCGTTGCAGATCGTCCAGCATGCACCGGATCCCTGCATCGACTCGTACAGCAGTGACGAACACCGTGTCGACTCCCGTGATCATCTGCACTCCGTCTGGCGCCTAAATCGACGCGGGTAAGGTGCTCAGCTCCACTTGTCAAGCGGTCACGATCTCACCAGCCTGGCGAACATACGCTCATCGGCAGATCCGTGCACCGCAGCGGCGAGGACGAACGCACGCGCCGTGACGACGAGAGACGTGATGACGAGAGATCGGAGCCTTGAGGGGAAACGTTAGATGGCTACTACCACCGCTCCACGAGATGTTCTCGTCCCGCCGGCGGTTCGTAGGGCTCGGGCCAGTAGTCGATGACCCGGTTTATGAATCCTTGCTCGGACACCTCAAGCCAGGCGCATGCGTCTTGCCGCTCGGCACCCACCCGGACATCAAGCCACAAGGCGGCAAGACGGCCATCGGCGATCACGCGACGCACCTGCAGATGCCAGTCACCCGGGTATTCGATGTTGAACTGGAGGAACGCGGACCTGCCGCGGATCCGCTCCCGAGTTTGCGGCATCTCATAGACCACGTCCTCGGCGAGCAAGGTAGTTAGCCGTGGCCAGTCCCGTTGTTCAAGGCTGTCGACGTACTCAGACGCGATCTGCCGGGTCTTGGCTGTCTCATCCACGCAGCGGACGCTACCTCCCACGACCGGAACGGATGGCTCAGGCACGTAGGAACGTGCGCTCATCGGCACGACCGGACGTTGACTTGATCAACGCACGTGACGCTGCGTGACGCGCGGTCGGCGGCAGATCAGTGCACCGCTGGGTAAAGAGCGCAAAGGCTTCTGTGCCCTCCTCAATGGAGACGAACGGGCGCGTACCTTCGCCGCTGTCCTCGCCTGGAAGGCACCCGACTGTCGTCCGACGGTGCCGGGGACCGCGAAGGTGTTGATCGTCGCGTACCGTGGCGCCCGTGGGCGGACTTCCCGGGCGGCGGAGCTGACGTGGCTGATGATTCTCTGTTCGTCGTTTCCGTAGTATTGAATGCCGTTTTGAGCGTTTACGCGCTCTGGCAGGTGGTCGTCGGGTGGCGTGCCAAGCGGCGGGGCGAGCACCAGAAGCGGCTGATGATGACCGGTGCGGCAAGGCTGCTCCTTGCCTTCGCTCTATGGATAACGATCTTTCTCTCCACGCCCTTCAGCCACGACTTCGGCCCGATGACCGGAATCTTGGCCCTCGTTGCATGCTTGGCGCTGCTGACGCTTGCGGTGCTTGTGGACTGCCGTCGAAGGCAGTTGACGCGCGCACCCCAGCGCTGACGGCCTGGCTGATAATCTGCGGTCTTGACGCTGCGGTTTCAGTCTTGGCCTCGTCGATAGCGGAACCACCCCCTCGCAGCAGGGGCGCCTTTGCATCGACACTCGCACGAATGCGCATCTGGCGGTTGGCCCGCACTGTCATCGGCATGTCCGGACGCCCGCGTCGGCGAGTGTCGGTTACGACCAGTGACGTACGCGTCAACGATCGGCACGGACGGCGGCAGATCCGGACACGGCCAGGGCCGTGACCACAAGCAGAGGGGTACGTCCCGACGCACTCATCTCGCCTACGAGCCGGCGCTCGCAGGCCGACCAGCCGAAGCGGCGTACGAAGCGCGACGATCTCCGGCCACCTGGCTGCGGCAACGTGTCACCGAGGGACCCAGCTCCCGCACGCCGGGGTGGCGATGGCGGGAACTGCGGGTCAGGTTCGACCGCGTGGCGGGGTAGGGGTGCACGGACGGACTCAGACATGCAGGGTGGGCCGGTAGATGAGCTCCTGGGTGCGACCGTCGAGTGTCCGGCTCTCGATCAGCTCGAGGTCGAAGTCGGCCGCACCCTGGAAGATCGGCTCCGTCCCGGTCTGCCCGCTGATCACAGGGAAGAGCGTCACCTGGACGCGGTCGACCAGACCGGCGGCCATCAGCGCCCGGTTCAACGACAGGCTGCCGTGCGATCGCAAGGGCACCTCGGACTCCTCCTCGAGCCGGGCGACGACGTCGACGGCGTCACCGCGCACGACGGTCGCGTCCGGCCAGTCGAGGGGTCCTTCCAGCGTGCTCGACACCACCGTCGCCGGGAGGCTCCTCATCCGGGTGACCCAGGCGTCACGGACCTCGGACTCCTCAGCTCGAGGTCGAAGTCGGCCGCACCCTGGAAGATCGGCTCCGTCCCGGTCTGCCCGCTGATCACAGGGAAGAGCGTCACCTGGACGCGGTCGACCA
>JAEVHO010000551.1 GCA_016802835.1 Micromonospora sp. ATA32
CCGAGCAGTTACCGCCCACGACGGCTACTCGGTGGAGCGGGCGGTGCTCAGCAACAACGCGCAGGTGCTCTGCATGGGCGAGCGGGTGGTCGGCCTCGAGGTCGCCCGGCGGCTGGCGAAGGAATGGGTGGGCTACCGCTTCGACCCGGGATCCGCCTCGGCAGAAAAGGTCGCCGCCATCAGCGAGTACGAGTCCGGAACCGAGGCATGAAGGACCGCGACCGTGAGTGACCGGGCCGGCGTTCGCGCTGTCGTGGTGGGCAGCCTGAACGCCGATCTCGTCACCGAGGTGCCCCGAATCCCGCGGGTCGGGCACACGCTGCAGGCCACCGCGGTGCGTCGATCGGCCGGCGGCAAGGGCGCGAACCAGGCCGTCGCGCTCGCCCGGCTGGGCGCCACGGTCGACATGGTCGGCGCCGTCGGGAACGATGCCGACGGCCGGAGGATGCTCGACGAGCTGGCCGAGGCCGGCGTGTCAACCCTTCACGTCGCCGTCGACGCCGACGAGCCGACGGGACTCGCCCTGGTCATGGTGGATGCCGACGGTGACAACGCCATCGTGGTCGTGCCGGGCGCGAACGTCAGCGTGGACCAGGCGCTGGTGTCGGCTGGCGGCGGGGCGATCGACGGGTGCGAGGTGCTGCTCGCGCAGCTCGAGATCCCGCTGCCGGCAGTGGAGGCGGCTTTGCGCAGCGGAGCGGCGTGCGGGGCGCTGGTCGTGCTCAACGCGGCGCCGGCGCGGCCCCTGCCCGACGAACTGCTGGCACTGGTGGACGTACTCGTCGTCAACGAGCACGAGGCGCGGGAGCTGTCCGGCCGTACCGATGTGGAGGCGGCGGCCGTCCAGCTGTGCGGCCGCGGCGCCGCCCAGGTCGTGGTGACGCTCGGTGCCGACGGCGCCCTGATGCTGAGCGGCGACGAACGCGTCACCGCCGCGGGCTTCCCGGTGCGTCCGGTCGACACCACTGGAGCAGGTGACTGCTTCGTCGCCGCGCTCACGGTGGCCCTCGCCGCACGTCGTCCCCCAGCGGACGCCCTCCGTTTCGCCAACGCCGCCGCCGCGGTGGCGGTGACCCGGCAGGGCACGCAGTCCGCCATGCCGAGCCGCGACGAGGTGGAGGCGTTCCTCGCCAGCCACCCGGTCGCCTGAGCACTGACAAGGAAAGGGATCTGTCGACCATGCTCTGGATCGGTACGAGCTGGAAGATGAACAAGACCATCGGAGAGAGCCTCGACTACGCCCGGCGGCTGGCCGCGGCACTGGTCGAGGCGCCGCTGCCGCAGGGAGTGCAACCCTTCATCCTGCCGCCGCACACCAGTCTCGCCGCCGTCCGCGACCAGCTCGCCGACGCGCCCGTGATGCTCGGCGCACAGAATGCGCACTGGGCAGCGGAGGGGGCTTGCACGGGCGAGATCTCCATGCGCATGGTCGCCGATGCGGGCGCCCGGATCGTCGAAATGGGCCACTCCGAACGGCGGGAGCAGTTCGGGGAAACCGATGAGAGCGTAGCGCTCAGGGCCCGCGCCGCCGTCGACCTGGGCCTACTGCCGCTGATCTGCGTCGGTGAGCCGCGGTCGGTCCGCGCGGCCGGTGACGCGGAGCGGTTCGTCACCGAGCAGGTGCGGGTGGCCCTGTCCCTGCTGCGTCCCGAGGAGATCGCAGGCACGCTGATCGCGTACGAGCCGGTGTGGGCCATCGGTGCCGGCGGAACACCTGCGACCCCGGACCAGGTCGCGCCTGTCATGGACCTGATCGACGAAGAGGTTCGCCGTCTCAGCGACGGAGGCGGATGCCACGGCCTGCTGTATGGAGGTGGCGTCGACCTCGACAATGCGGCCTCCCTGCTGCGTGACACGCCTGCGGACGGACTCTTCGTCGGCCGGGCCGCCTGGGGTGTCGACGGATTGCTGGAACTGCTCGCGGTTGGAAGTCGGCACGTTGAGGTCGCTGCCGCGTAGGCGGACCCGATGATCGTCCCGACCCTCGGCAGGGTGCTTGGCGATCGTGCACCACGGCTGCACCAGCTACACCCTGCTATCCTCGCCGACGACCTCTGACACTGCGCTTCCTGCGGCAGCACTTGCACGCGGACAGGCGTCAAGGATTGCGGTCACGGTGGGAGCGGCGATGCCGGCCCCTCCTCTCTTTCTCGTGCTCGCGGTCGACGCATGCCGCGCTTCCGCCTGGTCGGGCAGAGGATCCGCCGACGGCGTCGACCGGGGTGACGTCCTTGTCCTGACCGGAGCTGGCACCGGCCCTTGCGCTCGGGACGGTGCGGACCGGGCCGCGACCGGCCGGCTGGGCGGTCGGATCGGCTGGCGCCGTGTCCGCCGCGGCGGCTGGGCCGAGGCCCGGTGGTGGCGGCGTCAGCGGAGACGATGCTGTCGCCGCCGGGCCGGAGGAATGGGATGTGGCCGCCATCCCGAGCCCTTCCACCTGAATAAACAATGCTTCGTACGGCCCTGTGGCGTCCTGTCGGCTATTCACCACCGCGACCGTGGGCGGGCTGACTGCGACCTGCCGGGATCTCTGCGACGCCCGGATTCCGACATCCGCGCCGACGGGCACTGCGCGACGACAACCGCGTCGAACAATTGGGTGGTTGACGGATATCGATCGTCGGCGGGCGAAAGCCTGCGAACACACTGTCCGAAAATGCTCATTGGCAGCCCAAAATGTGTGAAGTTCCACAGTCCCCGTAGTCCCGATTGGCTCGGCGTCCATCCTGTCGGTAGGTTTCCGGGACCGGCCCTTATAGGGGTCTACTGACGTTCTCGTGGGCCTGGTTTCATGATCGTCCGGGCAGTGGTGGGCAGAGGCCGCCTCGTCGGAGGTTGGCCATGGTGATCAGCGCCGTGGCGCTGTGGTAGCCGTAGGCTTGGCGGGTCAGTACCCGCAGGTGGACGTTGTTGGCCTCGATGCGGGCGTTGGACAGTCCGCAGTCGAGCATGTTGTGGATGGCTGGCAGGTGCCGGCGGATGGCCTTGGCGAGTGTGACGAACGGGGGCAGCTTTGAGCGGCTGGCCCAGCGTAGCCAGGCCTTGAGCAGGAGCTTGCCGTCCTCGCCCTTGACGGTGATGATCTGCCGGAACTGTTCCTTGAGCAGGTAGGCCCGATACAACGGTCGGTTGGTCTGCTGGATCGAGGCGAGGGTCG
>JAEVHO010000552.1 GCA_016802835.1 Micromonospora sp. ATA32
GTCTTCCGGTTGTCGGGACGGTTCCCACGCCGTCCCCCTCGTCGTCCCCGCACGCGCGGGGGTCTTCCCGCGAACGGGCAGGCGTCGTCGCGGTTCCGCTCGTCGTCCCCGCACGCGCGGGGGGTCTTCCGCTGCGCTTCTACCGCACCCTCGGGCTGTTCCTGTCGTCCCCGCACGCGCGGGGGTCTTCCGTTCGTGGTGTCCTTCTCTTCGACTTCGGCCGCGTCGTCCCCGCACGCGCGGGGGTCTTCCGTTCACGTGCGGCGGCACGTACGACAACACCGCGTCGTCCCCGCACGCGCGGGGGTTTTCCGGGTCACGACAAGGTCGTCGAGGAGATGACCGACTGGTCGCACCGCCCCCCGGATGAGATCTGGCGGTGTTCATCGACGCCATCGTGGTCAAGGTCAGGGATGGGCAGGTGGCGAACCGGCCGTTTACGCCGCGATCGGGGTCACCCGCGACGGCAACAAGGACATCCTCGGCCTCCGGGAGATGGTGTCCTTGCTGATCTTCGCGCCGTAGACGTCGTCGAAGTACGCGGCGACCTCCCCGGTGGTCAATCCGCGAGCGGTCAACGACAGCGCCAGGTGGTCGACGCCGGTGAGCCGGCGTTGGCGTTTGCGCACCACCGGTGGTCGCGCTCGGAATGTGCTCGGCGAGTCGTGGGCAGGCGCGGGTAGCTCCGGTCAGTGTCGGGCAGCGGTGGGTATCGGGCGTGCCGGCCGATGATCGCATGCTCGGTGTGTGCTCCGCCGGTCGGAGCACCGGCGGCAAACAGCGGTTGGTACGGGTGGGCACTCCTGGGCGTTCCTGGGCACGCCCTGGCAGGTAGGCTATGCGCTCGCGCCCTCGTAGCTCAGGGGATAGAGCATCGGTTTCCTAAAACGGTGCCTTATCCGACACCGCAGGCTGATGACCTGCGGTTTCTCTATTTCAGTCTCTCGTGTGCCGATCGCAGCGGGGTGCTGCTGTGGTCGCTTGCAAAAAATCAGCTGGGCGGCGTTCGTCATGGCCAGGCTGTACGAGAAGGACGGCGGTGGACAGTGCCCCGTTGCCCCTGCCCATGCCGAAGAACACGGAGATGCGCGCCACGCCAACGGCGGCGACATGCGCGCCCTCTGCGACCTATTCGGCCTCTCCATCGCCGGCGCCGCCCGCTACGCCAACTCCGTCAACCAGATCACCGAACCCGAGGCGCCGCCGACGTCACCGACCTGACGAGTAGCAAGGTCCTGGTCCGGACGCACCGGTCCCATCTGCGCCGCCCACCGAGCGACCAGATCGGTCGGGTAGCTACAGAGTTTCGGCGTACAGGTTGCAGTGCAGAGCCAGGTACGCCCGCAGGTAAGGAGCGGTGATCGGCGTCCGCGAATGCCCGTGAGCGGCTGGCCTAACTAGACCGCGGGGTCGCCGCCAACTCAGTGACTACGTCAGGTGACGGTAGGGGTGATCCAGCGGCATCCGGATTGGCCGAGATGAGTGAGGACAAGTCGCTCCAGCAACTTGTTCGCCCTCCGGGGCCTGGCGCCCCGTCATTGCGCGGCGATCACGAACACCAGTGCGATCACCGCAGGCACTGTCTGCACGAACAGGATGCGTCGGCTCACCGTAGCGGCACCGAAGATGCCGGCGACCGCGACACACACGAGGAAGAACACCTTCGCGGCGAACCCGGTGTTCCCGCCGGCGATCAGGCCCCAGACCAGACCGGCAGCCAGGAAGCCGTTGTAGAGGCCCTGGTTCATACCGAGGACCCGGGTCTGCTCGGCGAACTCCGGCGTCGTGCCGAATGCACGCCGGCCAAGCGGGCTGGTCCACAGGAACACCTCCAGCACAAAAATGTACGCGTGGATCAACGCGACCAGCCCAACCAGGACGGTTCCAATGATGATCACGGCATCAGACTACCGACGGAACGAGAACGTGGGCAACGCTGCCTTCATGACCGTCGCCCGGCTGATCCTGTACGGTGCCAAAACTCTGTTTCAGGCTTGTGAGCTGCGAATTTGCGAGTAGCTCAAGCTGCCCGATGATACTCGTTGATCACGCCGCCCAGGACGCGGCGCCGCCGGATCGGCTTGTCGATCGCGACGACCACACCGGGGTCGTAGTCGGGTGGATGCTGATCCAGGCTCTGGTGCGGCCGGTGCCGGTCGAAGTGGTCCTCATAGTCGCGTAACACGGTACGGGCGTGATGCTCGTTGTAGATCAATACCCGGTCGGTGCACTCGGCCCGGACACTGCGCACGAAGCGTTCCGCGAACGCGTTCGCCCGGGGCGTGCGCGGCGGAGTCTTCACCACGTCGATGCCTTCGGCGGCGAACACCGTGTCGAACGACGCGGTGAACTTGGCGTCGCGGTCGCGGATCAGGAACCGGAACAGTGTCACACGGTCACCGAGGTCCAGCACCAGGTTGCGGGCCTGCTGGGTAGTCCAGGCGGCGGTCGGGTAGGCGGTGACGCCGAGGATGTGCACCCGTCGGGTCGTGATCTCCATGACGAACAGCACATACAACCGCCGCAGCGTGATGGTGTCGATGTGGAAGTAGTCGGTCGCCAGCATGCCGGACGCCTGCGCGCGCAGGAACGTCCTCCAATTGGTGTCGATCTCGCATGGGGCAGGACCGCGCTTCGATCGGGCGAGGATGCGACGGATGGTGCCGGCGCCGACCCGATGGCCGAGCCCGACGAGTTCGCCTTGGATGCGCCGGTGCCCCCAGCCGGGATTCTCCCTGGCCAGGCGCAGGATCAGGTCCCGGAGGTCGTCGCTGATCGGTGGTCGTCCGGGCCGGTTCGGGTAGGTCCAGTGCCGGTGGACCAGCCGGCGGTGCCAGGCCAGCAGGGTGGCTGGGGTAACGATCCGATGCCTCCAGAGTTCCCGCGGCAGTGCCCGGACCAGCGCGGACAACACCGCCCGCTCCGGCCACGACAGGGGGGGCCGACCGACCTGACGGCGTAGCACCGCCACCTCGTGGCGCAGCACCAGCAACTCTGCGACCAGCGCGGACTCGCTGCACGTGGCCAGCGGCAACCAGCCGAACATCCGCACCGCACTCAGGTACAGCAGCCGAACCAACACGCCTGCCATCCTGCGTCATTGTCGCGAAACAGCAGCTCACACCCTGTGCGACGAGTTTTGGCACGGTACAGG
>JAEVHO010000553.1 GCA_016802835.1 Micromonospora sp. ATA32
GCTCCACACCGCCGATCGATCCGGTCTCCGCGCCACCGGCCGACCCCAGCTCCACACCGCCGGCGGACCCGAGCTCCAACCCACCGGCCGAGCCGGTCTCCGCACCGCCCGCCGATCCGGTCTCCAACCCGGCAGCCGACCCGGTCTCCGCGCCGCCCGCCACGCCCGGCGTCCCCGCCCTCCGGGCGGACCGACCCGGACCAGCGCGAAGACCAGTCGGCCCCCGCGCAGCCGGACCCCGAGCAGGTGCTGGCCGGCTTCCGCTGGCGGCTGCACCCGGAGACCCTCCGCGAGGAGGCGACCGAGCCGGAGGAGCTGCGGGCGGTCCGGGAGGGCCTCACCGCCAAGCTGGACGTCGCGCTGGACAACCGGTCGCGGGCCCGACTGCTCAGCCTGCGGGCGGTGGCCTCCCGGATCCTCGGCGAGCTGGACGACGCGCTCGACGACGCCCGGCTCGCGCTGACGTACGCCGAGGCGACCGGCGAGTTGCGGCGGACCGCGCTGGCGCTGGCCCGGCTCGCCCAGGTCCTGCGGTGGCGCGGTGAGCTCGCCGAGGCGGACCGGCTCTTCGCCGAGGCCAACTCGACGGAGCTACCGGACCGGCTGCGCGCCGCCCTGCACGAGCACACCGGTCGGTGCTGCTACGACCAGGGGCGGCTGATCGAGGCGTGCCACCACTTCGAGCGGGCGCTGGACCTGCGTCGGGCCGACGACCCGGAGCTGAACGCCCGGACCCGGGTGGCGCTCGACGCGGTCGCCGAGCGGGTGGCCCGGGACGGCTTCGGGCCGTACCCGCGCACCCGGGACGAGATCCTGCGGACCGACCGGTCGCCCGTGCCGACCTTCGACGAGGGGCTGGAGCGGTGGGGGTACGCCGACGGCGACGGCAACCTCGTCATCGACACCGAGTACGTCGAGGTGCAGCCCTTCCATGAGGGCGTCGCGTGGGTACGCCGGGCGAGCGGCTCCCGATGGGCGTTGATCAACGAGTCCGGCGGCACGCTGATCAACGCCAACAACGGCTACCGGGCGGTCGGCTCGTTCTCCGACGGTCTCGCCTGGGTCTCCATGGACGGCACCGGCAACTGGATGGCGATCGACCCGACGAACATCGTGAAGATCCCACCCGGCTTCGAGGACGTACGCCAGTTCCGGGGCGGGCTCGCCGCCGTGCGCCGGGGCGGCTGGGGTGCGGTCGACCGGACCGGACGGCTGGTCGTACCGACCCGGTACCACGGGTTCCCCACCGCGCTGATGGACGGCCGCTACGTCGACGGCTTCACCGAGGAGGGGCTGGCGGTGGTGGACCTGGGCGGTCGCCGGGGGGTGGTGGACCGGACCGGTCAGGTGGTCGTACCCCCGGCCCACCCGGCGCTGGTCATCCACCCGGTCGCGTTCCTGGTCGGCACCGGCAACGGTCGCTGGGGCGCCCTCGACCGCCGGGGCGAGCCGCTGATCGACCCGGTGCACCCCAGCCGCGCCGCGGTCGTCGAGGAGATCGAGCGGCTGCTCGCCGACACCAGCCCGGTGCTCTGACCTGGAGCGACAACCCCCTTTCCCGTTACCCGGGCCACGGCGCGCGGGAGCGTTCCGGCCGACCATGATCCGGCCGGGCTAGGGTCTGCACATGGACTTCCGACACCTAGGCCGCTCCGGCCTGATGGTCAGCGAGATCTCGTACGGCAACTGGATCACCCACGGCTCGCAGCTCGAGGAGGACGCGGCGCTCGCCTGCGTCCGGGCCGCCCTGGACACCGGCATCACCACCTTCGACACCGCCGACGTGTACGCCGGCACCCGCGCCGAGGAGGTGCTCGGCAAGGCACTGGCCGATGAGCGCCGCGAGGGGCTGGAGATCTTCACCAAGGTCTTCTGGCCGACCGGCCCTGGCCGCAACGACCGGGGCCTGTCCCGCAAGCACATCATGGAGTCGATCAACGGCTCACTGCGCCGGCTGCGCACCGACTACGTGGACCTCTACCAGGCCCACCGGTACGACTACAGCACGCCGTTGGAGGAGACGATGGAGGCCTTCGCCGACGTCGTGCACTCCGGCAAGGCGCACTACATCGGCGTCTCGGAGTGGAAGGCGTCGCAGATCCGGGAGGCCCACCAGCTCGCCCGCGAGCTGCGCATCCCGCTGGTCTCCAGCCAGCCGCAGTACTCGATGCTCTGGCGGGTCATCGAGACCGAAGTCGTCCCCACCTGCGAGGAGCTGGGCATCGGGCAGATCGTCTGGTCGCCGATGGCGCAGGGCGTGCTCTCCGGCAAGTACCTCCCCGGCCAGCCGCCGCCGGCCGGCTCCCGGGCCACCGACGAGAAGTCGGGTGCCGGCTTCATCGCCCAGTGGATGACCGACGAGGTGCTGACCCGGGTGCAGCGGCTCAAGCCGCTGGCCGAGCAGACCGGGCTCACCATGCCGCAGCTCGCCATCGCGTGGGTGCTGCAGAACCCGAACGTCTCCTCCGCGATCGTCGGCGCGTCCCGCCCCGAGCAGGTACACGACAACGTCAAGGCCGCCGGCGTGAAGCTCGACGCCGAGTTGCTCAAGGCGATCGACGAGATCGTCGAGCCGGTCACCGAGCGCGACCCCGCCAGGACGGAAAGCCCCGCCCAGCGCCCCTGACCCGGACGAGTCGATCCAGGGCATGTCGTCGCGGTTGGAGATCAACTGACGACGACATGCCCTGGAACGAGGGCGTGGGTCGGTGTGGGGGTCAGGACTGCCAGAAGCGGATGAGGCGGAGGCCCTCGACGTAGAGCCACGGGGGCAGGCCGAGGGCGTTGCCGACGGTGAAGACGGCGTCGAAGAACCAGCCACCGATCCGCGGGTTCCACAGCAGCGCGAAGAGCAGGATGAAGCCGTACGGGGCCATCAGGTCGTATCCGCGCCGCCACTGCGGGGTCAGCCAGGGCTGGATCATGTTGCCGCCGTCCAGCCCGGGCACCGGAAGCAGGTTGAGCACACTGGCGGTGAGCTGCAGGAAGGCCAGCAGCGCCAGCCCCGCCCAGAACTCCACCGACCCGCCGCCGCCCGCGGTGCCGAGCCGCAGCGCCGCCACCAGCACCAGCGCGAAGAGCACGTTGGTGGCCGGCCCGGCGAGGCTGACCAGGGTGTGCCGCAGCCGCCCCGGGATGGCGTGCCGGTCCA
>JAEVHO010000554.1 GCA_016802835.1 Micromonospora sp. ATA32
GCACCGTCGCACCCGGCGCCACCCGCAGCTACACGTTCACCGCGCACCGGCCGGGGACCTACCTCTACGAGGCCGGACACACCGCCCTCGGCGCCCGCCAGGTGGCGATGGGGCTGGTCGGGGCCCTGGTGGTGCGGGCGCCGCGGTTGGCGGGCGACCCAGCGGGTACGGCGACGCAGCGTCCGTTTACGACGACGAGGCCGTGCTGGTGCTCACCGAGGTGGATCCAGCCTTCAACGCCGACCCGACCGGCTACGACCTGCGCTCCTACCGCCCGCAGTATCGCCTGGTCAACGGCAAGGCGTTCCCGGAGACGGACGTGGTCGCCACCGACGTCAACCGCAGGGTGCTGCTGCGCTACGTCGCCGCGGGGTTGCAGCCGCACCCGATGACGCTGCTCGGGCTCGACCAGTTCGTGGTCGGGCAGGACGCGCGTCCGGCCGCGTACCCGGAGGGCTCGGTCACCCTGCCGCTGCAACCGGGCCAGGTGGTCGACGCGGTCGTCGCCCTACCGGGTGGGCCGGACGGGCGGCGGTTCGCGCTGTTCGAGTCCGGCGGGCAGCTCAACAACGCCGGCCAGCGCTACGGCGCCACGGTGACCGGGATCAGCCCGCAGCAGGCGTTCGGCGGCATGCTCACCTTCCTGGACACCAACCCCCCCCCCCGGGCAGTGGCGACCACGTCGGGCCCACCGCCGCCAACGTCCGCACCACGCCGAACCCGGCCAGCGTGCGCGACTCGGTGACCGTCACCGCCGACTTCACCGACGCCCGCAACGGCAACTCTGTGGTCGACCGGGCCGAGGCGATCGTCGACGACCTGTCGGTGGCCGAGGGGACCGGTATCCCGTTCGTCGCCGACGGCTTCGGCGCCGGCGCGACCGTCGTCGGCGCCACCGCCGCCGTCCCCGCCGACATGCTGGCCACGCTGGCCCAGGGGCGGCACACCATCTACGTACGCGGCCACGACGCCGCCGGCAACTGGGGCGTGGTGGGCAGCACGACGCTGACCCTGGCCACCACCGGGGCGGTCACCACCGGGCTGGCGCTGAGCCCCGTCCCGAGCGCCGGCACCGGCGACGTGACGGTCTCCGCCACCGGCGACGACACCGGTCTCGGCGGCACCGTGACGGGCGCCGAATACTTCCTCGACACCACCGGTGCCAGCGGCGACGGCGTGGACCTCGCCCTGTCCACCACCGGCGCCGCGGTCACGGCCGAGTCCGGCACCGTACCGGCGGTGGTGATGGCGGCGCTGGCCGAGGGACGGCACACCGTGCTGGTGCACACCCAGGACTCCTTCGGGTTCTGGGGCCCGTACGCCTGCACTGACCTGGTGGTGGACCGGACCGCGCCGACACTGCTTTCCGGCGCGGCGGTGCCCACCGCCACCAACGGCAGCACCGGCGCGCCGTCCGACCCGACCGACGTGCGGATCAACGCGGCGTTCACCGACCCCACCGGGGGCGGCGTGCACTCGGCCGTCGCCGGCGCCGAAGGCTTCCTGGACACCGGTGGGGCGGACGGGACGGGCTTCACCTTCGTCGCCCTGGACGGCTCGTTCAACACCGGCACCGAGAACACCTACGGCCTGCTGCCGCTGAGCGAACTGACCGGGCTGCCCGACGGGACCCACCAGGTCCTCGTGCACGCCCGGGACTCTGCCGGCAACTGGGGGCCGCTCGCCCCGGTCACCTTCACCCTCGACCGGACCGGCCCGGTGACCAGCGCGGCCACCGCCACGCCCAACCCGACGGCCCAGGCGGCGACGCTGTCGCTGACCGCCACCGCGACCGATGCGCTCTCCGCTCTCGCCGGCGCGGAATGGTACGAGGGCGCCGACCCCGGGCACCGGCAACGGGCATCCGATGACGTCACCGGCACCACGCTGTCGGCGACCATCGCCCTCAACGGGTTCAGCGCCGGCAGCCACACCCTTCGGCTGCGGGCCCGGGACGCGCTGGGCAACTGGGGCCCGGCCGGCTCGGTGACGGTGACCGTGCAACCGCCGAACGCCATCTTCTCCGACGCCTTCGCCAGCGGCACCACCGCCTGGTCGCAGCGGGTCGGCACGGTGTCGGCCAACGCCGGCGCGCTGGTGGCCGGCACGGTCGGGTACGTCGTCGACCAGACCCCGGCCGGGGAGCGGTCCTTCCACACCCGGTTCGACGTCACCCTCGGCTCGTTCAACCCGGGCACCGCCACGGTGGACGTCCACCAGGCCCGGACCGCGGCCGGCATCGCTCTGCTCACCGTGCAGTACCGGCGCAGCGGCACCACCAACCAGTTCCGCCTCGGGCTGCTGCGCCCCACCGGCTGGACGTACACCGCCTGGGTGGCGGCCTCCGGCGGCACCGTCCGGGTCGACTGGACCTCGGCGACCGCCGGCGCGGCCACCCTCAAGGTCGGCGCGGTGACCATCGGGACGCTCACCGGCAACACCAGCGGGTATGTCGTCGAGTCCGCCGCCCTCGGCCTGGTGGCCCGCAGCGGCGCCACCACCGGTTCGCTCACCTTCGACAACTACGCCTCCACCCGCTACACCGCACCCTGACGCGCAGCGTGGGGCCGGGTTGCACCCGGCCCCACCGTCCACCGAGGAGTCCTGTGATGGTCGCGATCCCGTTCCGGTTCCCGCGTCGCCGTGCCGGGCAGGCGTTGATCCTGCTGCTCACCGTGACCCTGGTCGCGGTGTCGATCGTCCGCTTCGGCGGCTACGCGTCGGCGAAAACGAACTACACGATCCCGCACGACGGCCAGCTCGAGGCCACCCTCGGCGTCCGGTTCACCCAGGCGGCGGTGGTCGCCGACGGCGGCCTGGTGGAGTTGCGCTACGTGGTGCTGGACACCCAGAAGGCGTCCGCCTTCCAGAACGACACCAAGCATCCGCCGCGGCTGCGCAACGAGCGCTCCGGGAAGCTGGCGTGGCGGGCCGCGCTGATGAAGCAGGGGCACGAGCTGCGCCCCGGGCAGAGCTACTACCTGCTCTACCTCAACAACGACAGCGCCATCACACGCGGCGACAAAATCGAGATCACGTTGGGGCAGCGCCGGCTGGCCCACGTGGCCGTACGGTGACGGCGGTGCGCCGGCTGGTCCGCGCCGCCGCCGTCCTCGCGCTGGCCGGACTGGCCGTCCTCGCCGG
>JAEVHO010000555.1 GCA_016802835.1 Micromonospora sp. ATA32
CGTCTCGGCTACCGGTTACGCCCGTGACGCCCGGTGACGCCGCTTGATGGCAGGTCCCTGGTGATCGCGATACCTCTGAGTCATCAATATGCCTCTGAGGTATCGCGCTCACACCGACATCGCCCACCATCCGGGGATGTCCTTCTCCCGGCTGGTTACCCTCATCGGCACTGTCGTCCGTCGCGAGCGCGAGGCGCGCGAGCTGAGCCAGCGGGAGCTGGCCGACCTCGGTGGGGTGAGCCAGGCGACGGTGGCCCGGATCGAACGCGGTGACCGCAGCCCGAGCGTCGAGGTGCTGGAGCGGCTGCTGGCCGCCATGGGGGCGCAGCTCACCGTCGAGGTGCAACCGCTGGACGGGCATCTTGACGCACGGATGGCCGAACTGGCCAGGCGGCCGCTGGCCGAACGGATCGAGGACGCCGGCATCGAGCGGGTCGTGGACCGCCTCGCCGACCTCCCGCACGTGCTGACCGGCGCTTCGGCCGCGCTGCTCCAGGGCGCCCCAGTTCCGGCCACGGAGGTGGAGGTGGCCGTCCGATGGGCTGACTCCGCCCGGTTCACCCAGTGGCTGGCCGAGGGCTACGGTCAGCGGTGGAATGCCCGGTGGCGGGAGTTCGGCTACCTGCGGTTGGAGCCGGAGGAACCCGGCGAGCATCTGTGGCGGACCGTCGCCGGCGACGTGCGGGCCACCATGTGCGGCGAGCTGCCGGAGGCGATCGAGGTGCGGCACGGGGAACGGAGCTACCGGGTCGTGCCGCTGCTCGCGGTGGAACTCACCGACCCGCGCGCCGCCGACCTGCTGCGCCGTCACCGGAGGCGGCAGGCGGGCGACGGCCAGCGAGACGACCATGCCGGGCCGAAAGCGGCCGGGCCGAAAGCGGCCGACCCGGCGACGACGGCTCAGCCGGCTGAGCGCTCCCAGTCGATGGTGGGCAGGCCGGCGTCGGCGAGCGCCTTGTTGGCCGCGCTGAACGGACGGCTGCCGAGGAAGCCGCGCGGGTTCATCGGGCTGGGGTGCCCGGCCTCCAGCACCACGTGCCGCGGGTTGGTCACCAGGGCCGCCTTCTTGCGGGCGTATCCGCCCCAGAGCAGGAAGACCACCCGCTCGTCCAGCGCGTCCAGGGCGCGGATGGTGGCATCGGTGAACTCCTCCCACCCGGAGTTCGCGTGCGAGCCGGGGGTGGCCTGCCGGACGGTCAGCACCGCGTTGAGCAGCAGCACGCCCTGCGCCGCCCAGCCGTCGAGGTTGCCGCTGCGCGGCTTCGGCACGCCCTGGTCGTCGCCCAGCTCCTTGAAGACGTTGCGCAGCGACGGCGGCACGGTCACCCCGTCCCGGACGCTGAAGCTGAGCCCGTGCGCCTGCCCGGCCCGGTGGTAGGGGTCCTGCCCGAGGATCAGCACCCGACACTCCCCCGGCCCGCACAGCCGGTAGGCGGAGAACAGGTCCTCGACCGGCGGGAAGACGGTCTGGGTCGCATATTCCCGGGCGACGAACTCGGCCAGCGCCGCCGTGCGGGCGGGTCGAGGTGCGGCGTGAGCACGGCACGCCAGGCGTCGGGCAGCAGCGCGAGCAGGTCGAGGGCGGGGGCGTCGTCGGGCATCGGCAGCCTTTCGCGGGTCAGATCGGTCCCGCGCACTCTAGGCAGCGGGTACGACAGCCGTCAGTCGAGGGCGCTGATCCGCTCGGCCCAGTCGCCGCCGACCGGCTCCAGCGCGACCACCCGGGTGTCGTCGTCCCGCCGGTCGATCCGGACCCGCAGGTGGGCGTCGACCAGCTGCTCGACCATCCCCTCGCCCCACTCGACCACGGTGACCGCCTCGTCCACCGAGGCGTCCAGGTCGAGGTCGTCGATCTCGGCGCGCGGGTCGGCCGCGTCCCCCAGCCGGTACGCGTCGGCGTGCACCAGCGCCACCCGGCCGCCGCGCGCCGGGTCCGGCCGGTGCACCCGGGCGATCACGAAGGTCGGCGAGGTGATGTCCCCGAGCACCGCCAGCCCCGCGCCGAGACCCTGGGTCAGCGCGGTCTTGCCGGCGCCGAGCGGCCCGCTCAGCAGCAGCAGGTCGCCGGCGCGCAGCACGCCGGCCAGCCGGCGCCCGAACGCCCGGGTGTCGGCCACCGTCGGCAGTGTGACCACCAGGCTCACCGCGCCTCCACTCACAGCGCCTCCACTCACAGCGCCTCCAGGAAGCGCGCGAGCGCGGCGTTGACCTCGTCCGCGTGCTCCAGCATCACCACGTGCCCACCCTCGTGGATCTTGACGAACTCCGCGTGCGGCAGCCGCCGGACGATCTCCTCCGAGTGGGTGACCGGGGTGATCATGTCCTTGTCGCCGACCACCACCAGCACCGGCGTACCGGCCAGCGCGGCGAGCGCGGGATAGCGGGAGTGGGTGGCCAGGGTGCGCAGGTACCGGGTGACCGTGTCTGCGGAGGTGCGCGAGTTCATCGTCTCCACGTACGACACCAGCGCCGGGCTGGGCTTGGACGTGCCGAAGCCGTACCGACGGGTCAGCAGCCAGGCCACGTTGGTGGTGGAGCGGCGGGCCTTGTCGATCACCGTGCCGCCGTACCGGGTCGCGTTGCTGACCATGTAGAGCACCGGCGCGCCGATCCGGCCCAGCAGGGCGGGGGCCACCAGCTTCGTCTCGGCCAGCAGACCACCCGAGGTCGCCATCAGCACCGTGCCGACCACCCGGTCGCCGAACATCTCCGGGAACAGCTCGGCGAACGCCATGATGGCCATTCCGCCCATCGAGTGGCCCACCAGGACAAGCGGCCCCTCCGGGGTGGTCCGGTCGATCACCCGGCGCAGCGTCCGGCCGAGCGCGGCAAGGTCGTACTCGCCGGTCTCCAGCCGGCCGGAGCGGCCGTGCCCCGGCTGGTCGTACGCGACGATCCGGTGCTCGCCCCGCTCCGTGAGCATCTTGCGCTGGAAGTGGAAGGTGCCCATGTCCAGGCAGAAGCCGTGCACCAGGACCACGGTCGGGTGGCCGGGCACCGCCCTGGTCGGTTCCACCACCTCGACGTGGATGTCGGTGCGTCCGGCATCTCCAGCCGGAAGGACTCGTCGTACCGCTGCTCGCCGAACGGCTCGTCCGCGTACCGGTCGGCGGGGTCGGCCTTGAGCCGGCGGAC
>JAEVHO010000556.1 GCA_016802835.1 Micromonospora sp. ATA32
TCCTGGCTGGTGACCGTGGCGACGCGGCGGCTGACGACGAGTGGCGCAGCGAGCGGGCCCGCCGGGACCGTGAGGTCGCGGTGGCGGTCCGGGAGCCGGTCGTGCGGCGGCACGGGCAGTTCTACGCCTGCGAGGACGCGGTCCAGGAGGCACTGCTCGCCGCCGCCGTGCAGTGGCCGGAGCAGGGGCTGCCGGCGAGCCCGCGCTCCTGGCTGGTGACCGTGGCGACGCGGCGGCTGACGACGAGTGGCGCAGCGAGCGGGCCCGCCGGGACCGTGAGGTCGCGGTGGCGGTCCGGGAGCCGGCGTACGCGGCGGTCGCGCCGGGGGCGGACGAGGAATCGGCGTGCGCGGCCGGCGACGACACGCTGAAGCTGCTCTTCCTCTGCTGCCACCCGGCGCTGAACCGGTCCGCGCAGGTCGCGCTGACGCTCCGCGCGGTCGGCGGGCTCGGCACGGCGCAGATCGCACGGGCGTTCCTGGTGCCGGAGGCGACCATGAGCCAACGGATCCGCCGGGCCAAGCAGCGCATCGAGACGGCCGGGGCCCGGTTCGTGCTGCCGTTGCCCGGCGAACGCGACGAGCGGCTGCGGGCCGTGCTGCAGGTGCTCTATCTGGTCTTCAACGAGGGCTACACCGCGTCCAGCGGCCCGGACCTGCAGCGGGGCGAGCTGACCGCGGAGGCGATCCGGCTGACCCGGGCTCTGCACGGGCTGCTCCCCGACGACGGCGAGGTGACCGGACTGCTGGCGCTGATGCTGCTCACCGACGCGCACCGGGCGGCGCGTACCGGGCCGGGCGGGGAGCTGGTCCCGCTCGCCGAGCAGGACCGGGGCCGCTGGAACCGGGCCGCCATCGAGGAGGGGATCGCCCTGGTCACCGAGGCGCTGACCTGGTCGCCGCCGGGGCCGTACCAGCTCCAGGCGGCCATCGCCGCGGTGCACGCGGAGGCGCCGTCGGCGGCGGAGACCGACTGGCGGCAGATCGTCGCCCTCTACCGGCTGCTCTCCCGGATCGCGCCCAATCCGATGGTCACGCTGAACGAGGCGGTCGCGGTCGCGATGGTGGACGGGCCGCGCGCGGGGCTCGCCCTGCTGGCGCCGCTGGACGACGACGAGCGCACCGCCGGGCACCATGGCTGGCCGCCGTCCGCGCCCACCTGCTGGAGCTGGCCGGCGACCGGGACGCGGCCCGGGCGGCGTACCTGGCGGCGGCGCGGGGCACGACCAGCCGGCCGGAGCAGCGTTACCTTGAGGTGCGGGCGGCCCGGTTGGCCACGACCGATGAGTTCGCGCCGCGGCGGGAGTCGACCCAGGCATGAGTACGGTGAGCAGTCAGATCTCGATGTAGCTGGACGGTTTCGAGGCGGTGGGCGACCCGCGCCTCGAACCGGTCACGGTGGTGGCGGGTCCCACGGTCACCCACATCAGATACCGACACGCGCAGGCGTCCGGTCAGGACGCCCGCGCGTGGGAGCGGATCAGCCGCGGCACTCCCGGGTGAGCCTGGCGGGGATGCCGGTGAAGGTCGCGCCCAGCCAGGTGGCCGGGCTGCCCGCCCGGGTCCCGGCGTCGATCCGGTTCGCGGTGTCGACGATCAGCGCCCTGATCTCCGGGTCCTGCGCCCTGGCGGCCTGCTCGCGTACGTCGTCGGCCATCCCGGCCAGGTTGCGCTTGAGCTGGTCGTTGAGCTGCTCCGGGCTGAGGTCCCGCTTGGTGGCCGCGGCCGAGTCGGCGGCGATCTTCCGGCTTCCGGCAATGATCACCTGGTCGACGGCCGTGCAGACCTGAGCGGTGTTGGCCGCCGTGACGGCGAGCGACGACGCGCTGGCGGCCGGGCTCGCCGTGCCGGTCGGGCTTCCGGCGGTGGTGGCGGTGGGCGTTCCGGCGGGTGCCGCGGTGTTGTCCGGGGAGGCCTGGCAGCCGGTGCCGAGCGCGGCGAGCGCCAGCAGGGCGGTCGCCCGAAGGACGGTCGCCCGAAGGACGGTCGAAGTCGTACCGGACATCGTTCCTCCCGTTCGGTGATCGGCCGTCCCCGACGGGACGGTCCCGGTCGAGCGGGACGAGCGCGCGCCACTGCGCCCGCGTACGCCCCGACGGATCGAGCGGCGACACATCGCCCTGCAAACGAC
Source organism: Micromonospora sp. ATA32 (assembly GCA_016802835.1). GTDB lineage: Bacteria > Actinomycetota > Actinomycetes > Mycobacteriales > Micromonosporaceae > Micromonospora. The sequence goes on from JAEVHO010000556.1 coordinate 2,131, forward strand.
CCGGACCCGGGGCAGGACACGCCGCCGCGCCGCGTACCCGGACGGGCTCGCCATTCCGGGCGCGCAGCACGCCGGGCCGGCGATGGCCGGCCCGGCGTGCGGAAGCTGGTTCAGCTCTTGAAAGCGTCCTTGATCTTCTCGCCGGCCTGCTTGAGCTTGGCGCCGGCCTGGTCGTTGCGCCCCTCGGCCTCGAGCCGCTCGTCGTCGGCGGCCCGGCCCACGCCTTCCTTCACCTTGCCGGCGGCGTTCTCGGACGCGTTGTCGATCTTGTCGTCGATACCCATTCGAACCTCCACTGCAGCAGTTCCGGGACGATTCAGGGATACCCCTCGGTCCGGCCGTCCAACCATTTCGGACCGCCCAACTTCACCCACGGTGATCGGAACCGACGACGTCGGGTGTCAGCCGGCCGGACGGAATCCGCGCAGCCGGAGGCTGTTGGCGACCACGAAGACCGACGAGAACGCCATCGCGGCACCGGCGAGCATCGGGTTGAGCAGCCCCGCGGCGGCCAGCGGCAGGGCGGCCACGTTGTAGGCGAAGGCCCAGAACAGGTTGCCCCGGATGATGCCGAGGGTCCGCCGGGAGAGCCGGATCGCGTCGACGGCGGCCATCAGGTCACCTCGGACCAGGGTCAGGTCGGACGCCTCGATCGCCACGTCCGTGCCGGTGCCCATGGCCAGCCCCAGGTCGGCCCGGGCGAGCGCGGCGGCGTCGTTGACCCCGTCGCCGACCATCGCCACCGTCCGACCCTCGGCCTGGAGCCGGGCGACCACGTCCACCTTCTCGGCCGGCAGCACCTCGGCGATCACCTCGTCGATGCCCACCTCGGCGGCCACCGCCCGGGCGACGGTGGCGTTGTCGCCGGTCAGCAGCACGGGGGTCAGGCCGAGCGCGCGCAGCGCGCGACCGCGTCCCGGCTGGTCGGCTTGACCACGTCGGCCACCGCGAGGACGCCCCGGGCCCGACCGGCCCAGCCGGCCAGCACGGCCGTCCGGCCGGCG
>JAEVHO010000557.1 GCA_016802835.1 Micromonospora sp. ATA32
TCGGCCGAAGATCACTTTGGCGTGTGTGGAGTGCAAGGAGCGCAACTACATCACGCGCAAGAACCGTCGTAACGACCCGGACCGCATCGAGCTGAAGAAGTTCTGCCCCCGGGACGGCAAGCACACGATCCACCGCGAGACCCGCTGACCTGCGGCCGGCGCTGCCGGCCCGGTCCCGTAGCAGCACCCGATCGCCGATCCGCACGGATGGCGCGGCCCCGAGCCGCCCGTCCCGTACGGGTCGGCGATCGTGCTTTCCGTGTAGGTTCGGCGACATGTCCCTGGACCCGTCCTTCGTCGGCCGGAGCTATCCGCCGACCGCCCCCTACCAGGTGGGCCGAGAAAAGATCCGTGAGTTCGCCAGAGCGATCGGCGCCACCGACCCCGCCCACCACGATCCCGAGGCAGCCCGTGCGCACGGCCACCCGGACGTGGTCGCCCCGCCGACCTTCCCCGTGGTGGTCTCCGAGGCCTCCGGCAAGCAGGTCTTCGCCGACCCCGATCTCGGCATCGACTACAGCCGGGTGGTCCACGGCGACCAGCGGTTCGCCTACACCCGCCCGGTGGTGGCCGGTGACGAGCTGGTCTGCGTCAGCACGGTCGACGAGATCACCAACCGGGGCGGGCACGGCTTCCTGACCACCCGCACCGAGATCGCCACGACGACCGGCGAGCCGGTCGTCACCATGTGGTCCAAGATCGTCGTACGCGGGGAGGCCTGAGATGGAGCTGTCCACGAAGACGTTCCGGGTGACCCGCGCGGACCTGGTCCGCTACGCCGGCGCCTCGGGTGACTTCAACCCGATCCACTGGAGCGACCGCGTCGCCACCAAGGTCGGCCTGCCCGGGGTCATCGCCCACGGGATGTTCACCATGGCGCTGGTCGGTCGGGCGGTCACCGAGTGGGCCGGCGCGCCTGACGCGGTGGTCGACTTCAGCGTCCGGTTCACCCGGCCGGTGGTCGTCCCAGACGATGACCAGGGCACCGAGATCGAGGTGAGCGCGGTGGTCAAGGAGGTCACCGAGGACGGCCTCACCAGGCTCGACGTGACCGCCACCTGCCTGGGGGAGAAGGTGCTCTCACAGGCCCGGGCGACCGTCCGGGCACCCCGCTGACCGCGTTCCGACGCGCGATGGGCAGACCGGTTGGGAAAGTCGTGCCGCTACCCGTACACTGGTCCGCCGTGGGGCAAGTGACCCCTGCCCTGCCTTCTGTGGCCGGGTGGGGTGAGTGTTGCCGCACAGGGGTGTAGCTCAATTGGCAGAGCAGCGGTCTCCAAAACCGCAGGCTGCAGGTTCAAGTCCTGTCACCCCTGCGCCTCAGGCCTGACCGTTCCCGTGGGTCGCGCCGCCAACCGGCGGCGTCCGGCCCGTGGTGGTGGCATCGGCGGGGTGGTCCCGAGGAGAATCGGGACTCCCGGTTGGTTCCGCCGGCCGCGGCCCGTCGCGGGACGGTTGGTCCGGCCGGCGTGACCAGCGCCGCGCACGCCCCATCGGCGTGCGACCCGATATCCCGCGACGGAGGGCGAAGTGGCCGAGAGCAAGCGGCGCGGCGAGGACGCCGGCGACGACCGTGTGCGCGATGAGCGCGACAAGGTCGTCGACGACGTGGCCGACGACGACGCCACCAGCGCGGACGAGCCGGTCTCGCGGGGTGGCACGGCGACCCGTTCGCGGGCCAGGGCCGGATCGGCCGACAGCAAGCCGAAGACCCGCACCGAGACCGACCGCGTGGGGCCCTTCGGCCGCATCGCCCGGTTCTTCCGCGAGGTCGTCGCTGAGCTGCGTAAGGTCATCTGGCCGACCCGCAAGGAGTTGCTGACCTACACCGCCGTGGTGGTCACGTTCGTCGCGGTGATGCTGACGATCGTGGCCGGCCTGGACTACGCGTTCGCGAGGGGCGTGCTGTGGGTCTTCGGCAACCCCAGCTGACCGGCCGACTGTGCCGATAGTGACGGAAGTGAGCGAGCGTGCCTGAGTACGACGAGACCGCCGGACCCGCGGACGAGCAGTCTGCGGTGGCGACGGCGGCTGGTGACGAGTCGGTCGAGGCCGCCAGCGAGCCGGAATTCCCGACCACCGAGCCCGCGCCGGACGAGGAGTACGACCCGGTCGCCGAGCTGCGCCAGAAGCTGCGCTACGCACCGGGCGACTGGTACGTGGTGCACTCGTACGCCGGCTACGAGAACAAGGTCAAGACCAACCTCGAGACCCGGATCACGAGCCTCGACATGGAGGACTTCATCTACCAGGTCGAGGTGCCGACCCGGGAAGAGATCGAGGTCAAGAACGGCAAGCGGTCCCAGATCCAGGCCAAGGTCTTCCCGGGCTACATCCTGGTCCGGATGGAGCTGACCGCGGAGTCCTACTCCTGCGTCCGCAACACCCCCGGGGTCACCGGCTTCGTGGGGGGCGACCGACCGGGCCGACCGCCCGGCGCCGCTCTCCCTCGACGAGGTGCTCAAGTGGCTGGCCCCGGCCGTCGAGACCGAGCAGAAGAAGGCGAAGCCCGAGGTCAGGGTTCTCGACTTCGAGGTCGGTGACTCGGTCACCGTCACCGACGGAGCGTTCGCGTCGCTGCCGGCCACGATCAGCGAGATCAACGCCGACCAGCAGAAGCTCAAGGTGCTGGTGTCCATCTTCGGTCGCGAGACGCCGGTCGAACTCAACTTCAACCAGGTCGCCAAGATCTGAATCCGGTCGCCGGCGGCGGGCGTACGCCCACCGCCGGCGCACCCTTTCGCCCTCCCGCTCGACCTCGGCGGACGGGCGGCGTCCGGTCTGCGCTACCCTAGAACGTCGCCGCTGTCGCATCGTGCTGACCGTGCGCGCCCTGCGGGTGGCGTCAGCTGCACCTTTCCCAGTTCCAAGCCCCAGGAAGAGACATGCCTCCGAAGAAGAAGCTCGTCAAGACGTTCACGCTTCAGCTGAAGGCGGGCCAGGCAACGCCGGCGCCGCCGGTCGGCCCCGCGCTCGGCCAGCACGGCGTCAACATCATGGAGTTCTGCAAGTCCTACAACGCGCAGACCGAGTCCCAGCGGGGCGACATCGTCCCCGCGGAGATCAGCGTGTACGAGGACCGGTCCTTCACCTTCGTGCTGAAGACCCCGCCCGCCGCCCGGCTGCTGATCAAG
>JAEVHO010000558.1 GCA_016802835.1 Micromonospora sp. ATA32
CGGAACGCCGCGGTGACGATCGAGGCCGCCGCCTCGCAACCGGACTCGAACGTCTCGGCCACCCCGTCGGCCCGGTCCGGGTGGGCGGCCGCGCGGTTGAGCAGCAGGGTGACCGGCAGGTCCTCGCGGAACGCCGCGGTGACGATCGAGGCCGCCGCCTCGCAACCGGACTCGAACGTCTCGGCCACCCCGTCGGCCCGGTCCGGGTGGGCGGCCGCGCGGTTGTCCAGCAGCACCACGATCCGGGGCAGGCTGGTGTCCACGTTCTCCCGGACCATCAGCTCGCCGACCCGGGCGCTGGTACGCCAGTGCACCCGGCGCAGCTCGTCGCCGACCACGTACTCCCGCAGCGCGTCGAAGGTGATCGAGCCGTGCGGCACCTTGTCCACCCGGCCGTCGAGGCTGCGCCCCGCTCCGGTCGGCACCGCGCGCAGCGGATGGATCCGGGGATGCACCCAGACCGGGACGGTGCCGCCGTACGGGCGGGCCAGCGCCACCAGCCCCAGCGGGTCGCGTCGGGTCACCCGCAGCGGCCCGACCGGGAGCACGCCCCGCTGGCGCGTCGGCACGTCGTAGCGGACCTCGGTGTCCCGGCCGGGGCGCAGCCGCAGCAGCGGGACCGGCACCAGCCGATCGCCGCAGCGGTCCCCGGCCACCAGGTTCGCCGCCCGCAGCCGCCCGGCGTTGCGGACGGTGAGCGTCATGCTGGCCGCCTCGCCGCGGGCCACCCGGTCCGGGTCGGCGCTGCGGGTCACCTCCAGCCGGGGTCGCCACACCGCGGTCAGCAGCGCCCAGCCGACCGCGACGGCGCCCGCCGCGCCGAGCACGGTCAGCTCCGGGTACGCGAACCGGAAGCCGACGCCGAGCAGCACGAGCGAGGCGACGAGCAGCCCGACACCGCGGGCGGTCAGCCCCATGCCGGCCGGTCAGGCCCGCACCGGGGCGGGCTGGCCGGAGGGCAGCGGCACCGGCACCGACGCGACCGCCTGCCGCAGCACCTCGGCGGCGGTCGCCCCGCGCACCTGCGCGTCGGAGGTGAGCAGCAGCCGGTGCGCGAAGACCGGCCCGGTCAACGCCTTCCGGTCCTCCGGCATGATCCAGCCCCGGCCGTCGATCAGCGCATACGCGCACGCCGCCCGGGTCAGCGCGATCACCCCGCGCGGGCTGACCCCGACCCGGACCTGTGGGTGGGTGCGGGTGGCGGCGGCCAGCCGGACCGCGTACGCGTAGAGCGGCTCGGCGATGTGCACCCGCTGGGCCATCCGGACCATCTCCCCGACGGTGACCGTGTCGGTGATCGCGGTGAGCGCATCCGGGGAGCGGACCGTTGCCCCGCGCAGCACCTCCACCTCGACCGCCTCGTCCGGGTAGCCCACCGACAGCTTCACCAGGAACCGGTCCAATTGCGCCTCGGGCAGCCGGTAGGTGCCGTCCATCTCCACCGGGTTCTGGGTGGCCACCACCAGGAACGGCTGCCGTACGCCGTCCACGGTGACGGTGCGCTCCTCCATCACCTCCAGCAGCGCCGACTGGGTCTTCGGCGACGCCCGGTTGATCTCGTCGGCGATGACGATGTTGGCGAATACCGGACCCGGGTGGAACTCGAAGTCCCGGGTCGCCTGGTTGAAGATGGTCACCCCGGACACGTCGGAGGGGAGCAGGTCCGGCGTGACTGGATCCGCCGCCACTCGCCCTTCACCGTCGCGGCGATCGCCCGGGCCAGGGTGGTCTTGCCGACGCGGGCACGTCCTCCAGCAGGACGTGCCCCTGGGCGAAAAACGCGGTCAGGGCCAGCCGGACCACCTCCGGCTTGCCCAGCACGACCGCGTTGATGTTCTCGGCCAGCCGGGCGGCGAGGGCGGCGAAGCCCTGCACCTCCGGTTGGCTGAGCGGTTCGGGGGTGTTCACGGGCGTGTGGTGCTCCTCGCCTGGCATGGTCAGCAGGTCGGCAGGACGTTGATGTTGTCGCCGCCCTCCAGGTTGAGCCAGGCCCACGGGATGTAGTTCCTTCCGGCGTAGTCGACCTGCACCCACCAGGTGCTGCGCTTGTTGCTGTTGTAGATGTAGGCGTAGACCTCTTCGCCCGGCTTCCTGCAGTACGCCTTGAGTCTGGTGCCGTTGGCGACCCAGCCGGCCTGGCGGTTGTTGTCCTGCTGGGTCACTGTGAAGATCTCGTTGCCGTTGCGCTCACCGGTCACCGTGACCGTGTACGCCGTCCCCGGCGTCGGGCCGGTCACCCGCAGGCTGGCGCAGCTGCCGTTGGCGGTCCTGCCCGAGGTGCTGGCCGAACAGGTCGCCTGACCGCCACCGGCGTCCACGGTGAAGGCCACCGTCACCGTCGTGGCGTCCGCGGGCGATCCGGTCACCGTGACCCGCGGCGGCGCCACCGTACGCGCGGTCGTGCTCGCCTCCGGGCCCGCACCGGCCTCGTTGACCGCCTTCACCATGACCGTGACGTTCCGCCCGTCGCCGAGGCGGTTCACCGTCGCCTGGGTATCGGTCACCTCGCTGCGGCGACCGCCGACGTCCACCAGGTACTTAAGTCACAGGCCGGCCGTTGTCGACCGCCGGCGACCACCGCACCGAGATCGTTCCGGGCTGGTCGGCCACAGTGGCGGCCCGCAGGTCCGCCGGCTGCTCGGGGGCGGCGAACGGCACCACCGTGTTGCTCACCGGCGACGCCGCCGAACCGGCGCCCTTGTCGTTGACCGCCACCACCGTGAACGCGTACTGGGTGCCGTACTCCAGGTCACCGGCCGGCACCACCAGCTCCGTGCTGGTGGACTCGCCGGCCGGCGCGTTCGCGCCGGCTGAGCTGGCCGTCACCGCGTACCGCGCGATCCTGTTGCCCTGCCCGTTCGCTGCCGGCCACCTCACCAGCACGGTGCCGTCCCGGCGTGCCTCCGCGGTGACGCCGGCCGGGGGATCGGGCACCGCCGCGGTCGGGGTGACCGGGTTGCTGCTGCGCGCCGGGCCGTCACCCTTGGCGTTGACCGCGCGCACCGCGAACCGGTACGTCGCACCGTTGGTCAGCCCGGTGATCTCCACCGCCCGCTGGTTGGCGCCCCACCTCATGCCGCTGGCCCCCCGCCCTCCACCACGTACCGGAGGATCTCGGCGCCCATTCGCGGC
>JAEVHO010000559.1 GCA_016802835.1 Micromonospora sp. ATA32
CGTTCTCCTCGCCATCGACTCCCTCACCCGTCGCCCGGACGAGGGAGGACTCTGCATGATCGCGAGGACCCACACCTACAGCACGCTCGTCATCCCCATCGGGAATTACGTGAGCGACCAGGTGGGGAATTACGTGAGCGGCAGACCGCTACAGCTGGGGAATTCCGTGAGCGCCGACAGACCCTTGAAACCGATTCCATCGATGGCCTTCCCGTCGGCGGTCCGGGTGATCCGGTAGTGCCCGAAAGGGCGTTGGTCCCCGTGGGCGGCCGTAGCTGTGAGAAAAGCCGTGACGCCGATGACGTCGCCGTCGAAAGGAAAATCCTCAGCCCAGGCATCCCCGGCTCCGGCGCGCCGCCCGACGATGCGTTCACCCTCTGCTGTGTCGATGGCGTGCAAGCACAGTCGCGGCGTTTGAAGTTCGGTCACGGGCAACAGCGAAGCAGCCCTCGACACCCCGCACAAGCCGATTACGCCACCTCTGAAAAGGGGCTCTTGTGACGTTCTCGTGGGTGGGTTGAGGCCCTGGTCAACAGGGCACGCCGTGTCCCGTCTAGGTTTCTGGCTTGTCGAAGGTCAGGAACCGAGGATCGGAACACGGCGTGCGTTTGACCAGGGTATTTCATCGACAGGCGGGGTTCGATCGGGCGGTCGTGGAGGACGTGCGCCTCGACGGGGACGCCGATGGTGAGGTCCTGGTCATCTCGGCCCGGCCGCGGAAGGGCGCCGCGCGTCGGTGCGGGCGCTGCCAGGCCCGCGCACCGTGGTACGACCGCGGGTGGGAACGACGTAGGTGGCGGCATCTGGACTTCGGCACTGTGCGGGTGCTGGTGCCGGTGTGGCCGGCGTGGCGCGTGGTACGACCGGGGCGAGGGCCGGCGGCGGTGGCGCAGTCTGGATCTCGGTGTGGTGCAGGCGTGGCTGGAGGCCGTGCGCCGCGGGTGAACTGCCCCGAGCACGGCCCGACGGTGATCGCGGTGCCGTGGGCGCGGCATGGCGCTGGTCACACCCGCATGTTCGACGACCTGGTGGCGTGGCTGGCGGTGCACACCTCCAAGACCGCGGTGGCGCAGTTGATGCGTATCGCATGGCGCACGGTCGGGGCGATCGTGGCCCGGGTCGGTCGGGACGCGCAGCAGGCTGGCGACCGGTTGGCCGGGCTGAGGCGCATCGGCATCGACGAGCTGTCGTACAAGAAGGGTCACCGGTATGTGACCTGTGTGGTCGATCACGACACCGGCCGGCTCGTGTGGGCGGCGCCGGGCCGGGACAAGGCCACCCTCAGCCGGTTCTTCGACCTGCTCGGTCCGGATCGCTGCGCCATGATCACGCACGTGTCGGCTGACGGCGCCGAGTGGATCGCCGACGTGGTCGACCAGCGGTGCCCGAACGCGGTCCGCGCCGCCGATCCGTTTCACGTGGTCGCCTGGGCCACCGACGCCCTCGACCAGGTACGCCGTGACGTGTGGAACACCGCCCGTGGTGGCAAAGGCCGCGCCACCGAGGCGTCCAGGGCGCTCAAGAACGCCCGCTGGGCACTGTGGAAAGACCCGGACGACCTGTCGCAGGCCCAGCAGGCCCGACTGGACTGGATCGCCAGGACGCATCCCCGGCTCCATCGGGCGTGGGCGCTCAAGGAAGGCCTGCGCTGGGTGTTCCAACTGTCCCGGCAGGGCTACCCCCGGCTGGCGGTCACCGCCCTTGACCGGTGGATCGGCTGGGCACGCCGGTGCCGCATCCCAGCCTTCGTCGACCTGGCCCGCCGCGTGCGGAAGCACCGCGACGCCATCGAGGTCGCCATCGAACACCGGCTGTCCAACGCCCTCGTTGAAAGCGTGAACACCAAGCTACGTCTGATCACCAGAATGGGCGTTCGGGTTCCACGACCCGCACGCGCTCATCGGCCTGGCCATGCTCGCCCTCGGCGGGCTGTGCCCGCCACCTTCCCGGTCGCACCCGCACCACCTGAGGCCCGGTGCGAGGGCTCCGCCCTCGCGCTCCCGACCCTCCCTCAAAGATCAGCAGCAGCGGATCTTCCCGGCCGGCCACCCCGCAGGGCGTACCGCGAACCTCGCCCGCCGGCAAGGGGCAAGCCTCGCTACGCTCGGTCGCCTACGGCGACCCCCTGCCAGCAGGCGAGAACCACAGTCCGGTCACAGACTGCCCGACCGAGAAGATCTCCACAGCCGACCAGCACTTGATCATGCGAACCCACCCACGGATGTGTCAGTAGGGCCCGAAAAGGCCGGTCGCGGAACCCCTTGGGACACGCGCACATGCCGCGGACCGTGCGCTGCGGAGCGTCACGATCGCTTGAGCCAGGCGCCGTCCGGTCGTGCCGAGAAGCGGTACCCGGGGATGTAGCACTCGCGGTCACTGGCGGTGTCCGCAGAGCTTTGCGGCCTGGCCGGCCCCGCGTGTGCGCGGGTCGACCAGGCCGGGTGCCCTCCACCTGGTGGCTCCTCCTCCTACCAGGGGAGGGGGCCTTCGGCGTCGAAGTAGCCTCCGGTGGGGCCGTCGGGGCCCACCTGCGCCATGCGGACGATGATCTCGGCGCCCTGCTCGACGGTCTGGATACCGGTGTTCCCGTTCAGGTCGGTCTTGGTGAAGCCGGGCTCGACCGCGTTGATCCGCATGTTCGGGAACGCCTTCGCGTATTGCACGGTGATCATGTTGACCGCGGTCTTCGACGCCGGGTAGGCGACCCCCGGGTAGGCGTACGTCGGGGTGCCCGCGTCGGTGACCCGGGTCAGCGAGGCCAGCCCACTGCTGAGATTGACCACCACCGGGGTGGCCGAGCGCTGCAGCAGCGGCAAGAACGCGTGGGTGACACGCACCGTGCCGAAGACGTTCGTCTCGAACGTCTCCCGCATCATGTCGGCGGTCACGGCCGCGGCGCCGATCACGATGTTGCCGGCACCCCTTTCCTCGATGCCCGCGTTGTTGATCAGTACGTCCAGCCCTCCATCAGCCTCGATGGCCTTCGCCGCGGCCTCCACGGACGCGTCGTCGGTGACGTCGAGCTGGACGGCCCGCGCGCCCAGCTGCTCGGCGGCGCGGCGCCCGCGTTCGGCGTCCCCGGCTGCCCAACGTAGCGGTGTGGCCTGCTGCGTGAGTCGGCGGGCGTCTCG
>JAEVHO010000560.1 GCA_016802835.1 Micromonospora sp. ATA32
GCGAGCGGCTCCCGCCCGGCGTCGGGGGCGGCGGCGGAGGGGGTGGGCGGCACGGCGGCACTCCGGGGGTGTATTTGCGACGGTTATGGCAAAGGTGATGTCCGACGAACTCCAGCGCTGTCAAGCGTACGGGGGGACGCGGAATTGCGTGATCGTGCGCGTGGAAGCGTTCCCAAAAACCCGTACGAACGCGGATAGTCGTGATAGCTGTGCCTATTGTCACCGAACGGTCCCAGGCCACGCGATGTTCGCTTAACCTTCGCCCACCGACCGGCGTCGACCCTGGGATTACCGGTGGCCGGCCCCGGGGTATGAGAGCGACTGAACCTTCGTTAAGTGTCAATCCGGCGCGCGTGGGAGGCTCCAGGTGGCAGCGCAAGAGACGGTGGACCACAAGTACGTCTACGACTTCGCCGAGGGCAACATGAACCTCAAGGACCTGCTCGGCGGCAAAGGGGCCAACCTGGCCGAGATGACCAACCTCGGCCTGCCGGTTCCGCCCGGCTTCACCATCACCACCGAGGCCTGCAAGGCGTACCTGACCACCGGCGAGGAGCCGGACGGGCTGGCCGGCCAGATCGCCGCGCACCTCGCCTCGATGGAGGCCGGGATGGGCAAGCGGCTGGGGGACCCGGACGACCCGCTGCTGGTCTCCGTCCGCTCGGGGGCGAAGTTCTCCATGCCCGGCATGATGGAGACCGTCCTCAACGTCGGTCTCAACGACCGCAGCGTGGAAGGACTCGCCCGACAGGCCGGCGGCTCGGCCGACCAGGCCGCCTCCGGCCGCGCAGACCGGTTCGCCTGGGACTCCTACCGGCGGCTGATCCAGATGTTCGGCAAGACCGTCTGCGATGTGCCGGGCGAGGAGTTCGAGCACGCGCTCGACGACGCCAAGCGCGCCAAGGGTACGGACAACGACCTGGATCTCGACGCCGACGACCTGCGCGGGCTGGTCGACGCGTACAAGAAGATCTTCAGCAAGCACACCGGCCGGGAGTTCCCGCAGGAGCCGCGCGAGCAGCTCGACCTGGCCATCCGCGCGGTCTTCGAGTCGTGGAACGCCGAGCGGGCGGTGCTCTACCGCCGTCAGGAGCGCATCCCGGCCGACCTCGGCACCGCGGTCAACGTGGTCGCGATGGTCTTCGGCAACCTCGGCGCGGACTCCGGCACCGGCGTCGCCTTCACCCGCGATCCGGGCAGCGGCGCGCAGGGCATCTACGGCGACTACCTGGCCAACGCCCAGGGCGAGGACGTGGTCGCCGGCATCCGCAACACCGTGCCGCTGCAGGAGCTGGAGCAACTCGACAAGAAGTCCTACGACGAGCTGCTCGCCTTCATGGCCCGGCTGGAGGAGCACTACAAGGACCTCTGCGACATCGAGTTCACCATCGAACGCGGCAAGCTCTGGATGCTGCAGACCCGGGTCGGCAAGCGCACCGCGGCGGCGGCCTTCGTGATCGCCGGCCAGCTCGTGGACGAGGGCCTGATCGACCTGGACGAGGCGCTGCACCGGGTCAACGGCGCGCAGCTGGCCCAGCTGATGTTCCCCCGCTTCCAGCTCGACCACGACTTCCAGCCGGTGGCCAAGGGCATCGGTGCGTCGCCGGGCGCGGCGTCGGGCAAGGTGGTCTTCACCTCCGCCCGGGCGGTCGAGCTGGCTGGCGAGGGTGAGTCGGTGATCCTGGTCCGCCGGGAGACCAACCCCGACGACCTCAACGGCATGATCGCGTCCAAGGGCATCCTCACCTCGCGGGGCGGCAAGACCAGCCACGCCGCCGTGGTGGCCCGGGGGATGGGCAAGACCTGCGTCTCGGGCGCGGACGAGCTGGAGGTCAACGTCCCGCAGCGGACGTTCAGCGTCGCGGGGCGGACCGTCAACGAGGGCGACGTCGTCTCCATCGACGGCACCACCGGCAAGGTCTACCTGGGCGAGGTGCCGGTCATGCCGTCCGAGGTGGTCCAGTACTTCGAGGGCAGCCTCGACCCGGAGCACATCGACAACCCGCTGGTCCGGGCCGTACACCGGATCATGACGCACGCCGACGCCAAGCGGCGGCTGGCCGTCCGGACGAACGCCGACACCGGCGCGGACGCCGCCCGGGCCCGGCGCTTCGGCGCCGAGGGCATCGGGCTCTGCCGCACCGAGCACATGTTCCTCGGTGACCGGCGGGAGCTGGTGGAGCGGCTGATCCTGGCCCGCACCGACGACGAGCGGGACAAGTCGTTGGCCGCGCTGCTGCCGTTGCAGCGGGCCGACTTCGAGGAGATCTTCCACGAGATGGACGGCCTGCCCGTCACCGTGCGGTTGATCGACCCGCCGCTGCACGAGTTCCTGCCGCCGTTGGAGCAGCTCGCGGTCAACGTCGCGGTCGCCCAGGAGCGCGGCGAGGACGTGGCCAAGGAGGAGGCGCTGCTCGCCGCCGTCCGGCGGATGCACGAGGAGAACCCGATGCTCGGCCTGCGCGGCGTACGCCTCGGCCTGGTCATCCCGGGCCTCTTCGCCATGCAGGTCCGGGCGATCGCCGAGGCGGCCGTCGCGGTCACCCGCGCCGGCGCGACCGCCCGGCCGGAGATCATGGTCCCGCTGGTCGGTGCGGTCCAGGAGCTCGAGACGGTACGGGCCGAGGCCGAGAAGATCATCGCCGAGGTGGTCGGGGACAGCGGGGTCGAGGTGCTGATCGGCACCATGATCGAGGTGCCCCGGGCCGCGCTGACCGCTGGCCAGATCGCCGAGGCGGCGCAGTTCTTCTCCTTCGGCACCAACGACCTCACCCAGATGGCCTGGGGCTTCTCCCGGGACGACGTCGAGGGCGCGTTCTTCTGGCGCTACCTGGAACTGGGCATCTTCGGCATCTCGCCGTTCGAGTCGATCGACCGGGACGGGGTCGGCCGACTGATCCGGATCGCCGCCGAGGAGGGCCGGGCCGCCCGGCCCGGGCTGAAGCTTGGCATCTGCGGCGAGCACGGCGGGGACCCCGACTCGGTGCACTTCTTCCACGAGGTCGGCCTGGACTACGTCTCGTGCTCCCCGTTCCGGGTCCCGGTCGCCCGCCTGGAGGCCGGCCGCGCCGCCATCGAGACCGACGGCTCCGACAGCCGCTGACCCCCCGGCCCAACCCA
>JAEVHO010000561.1 GCA_016802835.1 Micromonospora sp. ATA32
CCGTACGCCGCCTGCCCGGGCGGGGCGTCGCCGAGCCCGGCGATCTGCGCCTCGTACGCCATCAGGCCGACCAGCCGGAAGCCGGGCCGGGCGGCGACGGCGGCGGCGAACCGGCCGGCGGCCCGGGCGCTGTGCACGGGCGAGCGGCGGACCCCGACATGCACCCGGCCGCGCAGCGTCGCCAGGAGGCGTCGAGATCGAGGCAGACCCGCAGCTCCGGCCGCTGCCCGGGGGCACGGACGGTGTCCACCAGGTCGAGCTGATCGATGCTGTCCACCATCAGGGTCACGGTGGCGGCGAGCCCGGGGTCGCCGGCCAGTTCGGCGAGCGCGCCCCGGTCGACCGTGGGGTACGCCACCAGGACGTCGGTGGATACCCCGGCCCGGGCCAGCCAGATCGCCTCGGGCAGGGTGAACGCCATCACACCCCGCCAGCCGGGCCGGTCCAGCGCGCGGACCAGCAGGTCCCGGGAGCGGACCGACTTGCTGGCGACCCGGACGGGCTTGCCGTCGGCGCGGGCGGCCAGCGCCGACGCGTTCGCGTCGAAGGCCGTGAGGTCGACCACCGCGTACGGCGGGTCGAGATGCGCGGTCGCCCGGTCGAGGCGCTCGCGGAGTTCGTCGCTTTCGATGGCCACGTCTGCACGCTAACTGTCGGGCGAGTAATGCGAAACACCCTCGCGTCTGTCGGGGCTGCGATCGATGGCTTCGGCGGCCTAGGCTCGGCGAGCAGGAGAATGTCGCGGGTGGGGCGGCTCCCCACCGGGACTAGAGTGTTCCACCGGGACTGCCCAGCGATGGGCCGGCACGTGGAGGTACGGCCATCGAAAGCCAGAAGAACGGCGAGTCGCCCGGCGTGTTGCCGTCGGCGGGCCAGTCCGGCGCTGCCGCGCAGCCCGGCGGCCAGGCCGACCGGTCCGGGGCCGCCGCGATCCGCTCGGTGCTGCGCATCCGGCCCTTCCGCCGGCTCTGGATCGTGCTCGGCGCGGCGTCCTTCGGTGACTGGCTCGGCCTGCTCGCCACCTCGGTCTTCGCCGCCGCGCAGGTGTCCGGCAGCACCGCCCAGGGAGCCGCGTTCGGTGGCGTGATCGCGATCCGCCTGCTGCCGGCGCTGGTGCTCGGGCCGGTGGCCGGCGTGTTCGCCGACCGGTTCGACCGCCGCTGGACGATGGTCATCTGTGACCTGCTGCGGTTCGTGCTGTTCGCCTCGATCCCGCTGCTCGCGCTCACCGGGGCCAGCGGCGCGGTGGTGGTCGGCTGGGCGGCCGTCGCCACCTTCCTGATCGAAACGGTCACCCTGCTCTGGATCCCGGCCAAGGAGGCCGCGGTCCCCAACCTGATCCCGCGCGCCCGCCTCGAGACCGCCAACCAGCTCACCCTGATCACCACCTACGGCCTGACCCCGGTCGCCGCCGCGATCGGCCTGGCGGTGCTGGACCGCAGTGTCCGTGGGCTGGCCGATGGCGGGATCCCGTCCTGGGCCGAGCCGGCCCAGCTCGCCCTCTGGTTCAACTCGTTCTCCCGGCTGGCCACCGCCCTGGTGGTGCTCTTCGGCATCCGGGAGATCAGCCAGGCGCAGGCGCGCGAGCGGAAGCGCACCGAGCAGAGCATGATGCGCCAGTTCACCGAGGGCTGGAAGTTCATCGGCCAGACCCCGCTGGTACGCGGCCTGGTGCTCGGCATCTTCGGCGCGTTCGCCGGCGGCGGCATCGTGATCGGCACGGCCAAGTTCTTCGCCGCCTCGCTCGGCGCCGGCGACGCCGCCTTCTTCCTGCTCTTCGGTGCCATCTTCATCGGCCTGGCGATCGGCATCGGGCTCGGCCCCATGATCGTCCGGGACATGTCCCGGCGCCGCTGGTTCGGCATGAGCATCGTGCTGGCCAGCGCCTCCGTGCTGGTGCTGGCCTTCGCCATCCACCTGTCGATGGCGATCCTCGGTGCGATCCTGGTCGGCGCCGGAGCCGGCATGGCCTTCCTCGCCGGCACCACACTGCTCGGCGGCGAGGTCGCCGACGAGGTGCGCGGCCGGGTCTTCGCGGTGGTGCAGATCGGCACCCGGCTGGTGCTGATCCTGGCGATCGCCCTCAGCAGCCTCCTGGTCGGCGTCGGCGGTTCCCGCAAGCTCACCATCGCCGACCTCGGCATCTCCGTCTCGTCGACCCGGCTGCTGCTGCTCGTCGCGGGCGTCGCCGGGATCTTCGCCGGGATCAGCGCGTTCGGCCAGATGGACGACAAGAAGGGCGTGCCGGTCCTCGCCGACCTCTGGGGCTCGATCCGGGGTCGCCCGCTGATGCCGGCCGAGCCCTTCGTCTCCTCCGGGCTCTTCGTGGTCTTCGAGGGCGGTGAGGGCGCCGGCAAGTCCACCCAGCTGGCGGCGCTCGCCGAGCGACTGCGCGACGAGGGCCGGGACGTGGTGGTGACCCGGGAGCCCGGCGCCACGGCGGTGGGCGAGCGGATCCGCTCGCTGGTGCTCGACACCTCCGGCGCCGAGGCGCCGTCGCCGCGCGCCGAGGCGCTGCTCTACGCCGCCGACCGGGCGCACCACGTCGCCACCGTGGTCCGGCCGGCGCTGGTCCGGGGCGCGGTGGTGATCAGCGACCGGTACGTCGACTCGTCCCTGGCCTATCAGGGCGCCGGTCGTACCCTCCCGGTCGACGAGGTCTCCTGGCTCTCCTCCTGGGCCACCGGCGGGCTCAAGCCCGACCTGGTGGTGCTGCTCGACGTCGACCCGCAGACCGGCCTGTCCCGGGTGGCGTCCCGCAGCCAGGGCGCCGACCGGCTGGAGGCCGAGTCGGTCGCCTTCCACGAGCGGGTCCGGTACGCCTTCCTCGACCTCGCCGCCAACGATCCGAAGCGTTATCTGGTGCTCGACGCGTCCCGCCCGGCCGAGGAGATCGCCGAGCTGGTCGGCCGCCGGATCGACGAGCTCCTGGCCGACCCGGCGGGGATCGTGCACCCCCGACCGGCGCAGGGGCCGGACACCTCGGTGCAGCCGGAGTTATCCGACGCGGAGCTGGTGACGATGGAGCACCGGACCTGATGACGGCCGACGTCTTCACCGACCTGGTCGGTCAGGACGAGGCGGTCGACACCCTGCGCCGGCCGCCGC
>JAEVHO010000562.1 GCA_016802835.1 Micromonospora sp. ATA32
CCCGGTCAGGAAGCGCCGCCGGCCCTCGGGGTCCACCTCGTCGCCGCCGGGACCGCGTGCGGCCGGAGCGGTCGCCGCCGAGGTCGCCGTCGGCATGGTGGACGGGGTCGCTGGGTTGGTCGACGGGGTGGTCGGCGCCGGGGTTCCAGCGGGCTCGGGCGGGGACCAGGGCCAGGGGTCGAGCTCCAGCGGGCCGGCGGTGAAGAGCCAGAGCACCAGGCCGCCCAGACCGGCGCCGACCAGCGCGGGCAGCGCGTCGGCGGCGTCGGCGCCGGCCCGGGTCAGCGCGGCGGCCACCGCGAGGACGGCGAAGAGCGCGATGCCGGCCAGTCCGATGACCAGCGACCGGACGGCGAGCGCCCCGAGCAGTGCGGCGAACGCGGCCAGCAGCAGGCCGGTCCCGATCAGCAGGGCGATCTTGTCGTACGTGCCGAACAGGGAGATGGCGAACTGCTTCAGCGGCTCGGGGACGGTGTCGACCACCAGGCCGCCGACCGCGACCAGCGGTGCCGACCGGGGGCCGGTGAGGACGGCGATCGGCTCGGCGGCGCCGATCGCCACGGCGGCGGCGGTGATCCCGGCCAGCGCGGCGTACCTGCGCGACGTGGTGGTCATCCGCCCAGTCTCACCGACCGCCCCCGGCCCCCGACACCCACGTCACCCTTCCGTAAGCAAAAACGATCTAGGGCATATCGTCGTGATCAGAGATCACCTGGCGACGATATGCCCTAGATCAACGTGCCGTGGATCGATGTGCCCTGGGTCAGAAGCCGGGGCCGTGCTGGTGGCCGTGACCGTGACCGTGGCCGTGACCGCCGGCGGCGGGCTCGGACTCCGCCGGCTTCTCGACCACCAGACTCTCGGTGGTGAGCAGCAGGCCGGCGATCGACGCGGCGTTGGTGACCGCGTTGCGGGTCACCTTGACCGGGTCGATGATGCCGGCGGCGACCAGGTCGACGTACTCGCCGCTGGCGGCGTCGAGGCCGTTGCCCCACTCCTTGCCGGCGACCTTCTGCACCACGACGTAGCCGTCGTGGCCGGCGTTCTGGGCGATCCAGCGCAGCGGCTCGACCAGCGCCTTGCGCACGACCGAGACGCCCACCTTCTCGTCACCGGTGAAGCCGAGGTCGTCGTCGAGCACCGGCAGGATCTGCACCAGGGCGGCGCCACCGCCGGGCACCGTACCCTCCTCGACCGCGGCCTTGGTCGCCGCGATGGCGTCCTCGATGCGGTGCTTGCGCTCCTTCATCTCGACCTCGGTCGCCGCGCCCACCTTGATGACGGCGATGCCGCCGGAGAGCTTGGCAAGCCGCTCGGCGAGCTTCTCCCGGTCCCACTCGGAGTCCGAGGCCTCGATCTCCTTGCGGATCTGGGCGACCCGGTCGGCGACCTCGGAGGACTGACCGCCACCGTCGACGACCGTGGTGGTCTCCTTGTCGACCACCACGCGCCGGGCGGTGCCGAGCACCTCCAGGCCGACCTGGTCGAGCTTGTAGCCCAGCTCCGGGGCGACCAGCTCGGCGCCGGTGAGGATCGCCATGTCCTGCAGCATCGCCTTGCGACGGTCGCCGAAGCCCGGGGCCTTGACCGCGCAGACCTTGAGGGTCTTGCGGATCGCGTTGACCACCAGGGTGGAGAGCGCCTGACCCTCGACGTCCTCGGCGACGATCAGCAGCGGCTTGCTGTTCTGGAGGACCTTCTCCAGCAGCGGCAGCAGCTCCTCGATCGCCGAGATCTTCTGCGTGGTGATCAGGATGTACGGGTCCTCGAGGACCACCTCCTGCGACTCCAGGTCGGTCACGAAGTTCGGGGAGATGAAGCCCTTGTCGAACTGCAGACCCTCGGTCACGTCCAGCTCGGTGGCAAGCGTGGAGCCCTCCTCGACGGTGATCACACCGTCCCGGCCGACCCGCTCCATCGCCTCGGCGATCAGGTCGCCGATGCTGGCGTCCTGCGCCGAGATCGTCGCGACGTGCGCGACCGACTTCTTGTCGGCGACCTCGACCGCGCGGTCGAGCAGCGCCTCGGAGATCTTCCCGGCGGCCGCGTCGATTCCCCGCTTGAGGCCGGCCGGGTTGGTGCCGGCCGTCACGTTGCGCAGGCCCTCGCGGACCATCGCCTGGGCCAGCACGGTCGCGGTGGTGGTCCCGTCGCCGGCGACGTCGTTGGTCTTGGTCGCCACCTCCTTGACCAGCTGCGCGCCGAGGTTCTCGTACGGGTTGGTGAGCTCGATCTCCTTGGCGATGGTCACACCATCGTTGGTGATCGTCGGCGCACCGAATTTCTTGTCCAGGACGACGTTGCGCCCGCGCGGGCCGAGGGTCACCTTGACCGCGTCCGCGAGAGCGTTGACACCGTGCTCGAGCAGGTGCCGTGCGTCGTCCGAGAAGCTCAGGATCTTCGCCATGAATGTCCCTTCGAAGCGACGCTGCCCCGGCCCGGCGAGCCGGACCGGGGCAACGACACTGATCGGTTGCTTACTTCTCGATGACCGCGAGGACGTCGCGGGCGGAGAGCACCAGGTACTCCTCGCCGGCGTACTTGACCTCGGTGCCGCCGTACTTCGAGTAGATGACGGTGTCGCCGACGGCCACGTCAACCGGGATCCGGTTGCCCTTGTCGTCGATGCGGCCCGGGCCGACAGCGAGGACGGTGCCCTCCTGCGGCTTCTCCTTGGCGGTGTCGGGGATCACGATGCCCGACGCCGTGGTGGTCTCAGCCTCGTTCGCCTGGACCAGGATCCGGTCCTCGAGCGGCTTGATCGCAACCTTGGTCGCGGTAGTCACGGGCATACCCTCCTGGGGTACTGGTTTAGTTGCCGGACGGCGGGGCCGACCAGCGTCAATCTGCCACATGCCACCGGGCGGGGCCGTCGTCGCGGGTGCCGGTCCGCCTGGCGTTCAGCGCCCGGGCCGCGAAGCCCGGGAGCTGGCACCCTCCAGGGGAGAGTGCTAATCGCAGGTTATGCCGTGGCTAGCACTCCGTCAAGGAGAGTGCCAGCGCGTCGCCCGGCGCGTCGCGGCCGGCACGCGGTGTGGGCGCCGGCACCGCGAGCGGGGCCCCGGTCGGCCCCGGGACAATGGCGCGGTGGACCTCGACCAAGC
>JAEVHO010000563.1 GCA_016802835.1 Micromonospora sp. ATA32
CGGGAGGGTCGGGTGCGGCGGGCGATCAGCCGCAGCCCGGGGGTCCACGCCTCGGCGCGGGCGTTCAGCCCGGTCAACTCGGCCACCCCGGCGTTCGTGTCAGCGATCACGCAATTCCCCCGGGCTGCGATCACGTAATTCCCCCGGTGCTGGCCCGTTGGTCCTTTCTACATGGTGCTCGTCTTGGGCTGGGGGGCGACGCGCCCGGGACGCTTGTTGGGTCTGTAGCTGGGGCCGTTCATGAAGACCTGGTGGCTGGTGTTGATGAGCCGGTCCAGGAGCGATTCGGCAACGACGGGGTTGGGGAACAAGGGGTACCAGTCGGGCGGGTTGCGGTTCGAGGTCGTGATCAGTGACCGGCCGGCCTGGGCTCGCTCGCTGATCAGTTCGTAGAGGTCGTCGGCCTGCTGGGGTGTGAGCTCACGCATGGCGAAGTCGTCCAGGATCAGGACGGCGGGACGAGCGAGCTCGCCGAGGCGTTTGGTCCAGGTGCGGTCGGCGTGGCCGCCGGCGAGGTGGGCCAGTGCTCGGCTGGTCTTTTAGAAGCGGACCTCGGCGCCCTGGCGGATCGCGAGGTGGCCCAGTGCCTGCGCGAGGTGCGTTTTCCCGACCCCGACTGCGCCGTGCAGGAGGACGGATTCTCCTGTTTGGAGCCAGCGCAGCGCGGCGAGGTCGCGGATCTGGGCGGCGGGGAGCTTCGGACTCGCGGTGAAGTCAAACCCTTCGAGGGTGGTCTGCTCGTCGAAGTGGGCGCGGCGTAGTCGTCGGGCCATGGACATGTTCTCCCGGCGGGTGATCTCGTCCTGGCAGAGGACCTGCAGGAAGTCGATGTGGCCGAGTTCGCCGGCTTGGGCTTGGAGGAGCCGGGCGTCGAGGGTCTCGAGCATGCCGGACAGCTTCAGCGTGCGCAGACTGGTGTGGAGGGTGACGTCGAGGACGGTCATTGGTTCTCCTGGTAGATGAGGGTGAACAGAGCCTGTTGCAGACGGATGAGGTCAGTGCCGGTACGCAACGGCGGGTAGTCGTGACGGGCGAGGACCGCGGCGACGTCGAGGGCCAGACCGATCGTGAACCGGTCGTCAGAACCGTTGCCAGGCCGCGCGATTGGGTATCGGGGCAGGTCGGTGTCGATCAGGCCACCCCCTCGCCGCGGTCGGCGTCGACACCAGGACCTGCGGTGGCGTCAACGGCGGTGTGGGCGTCGCTGTTGGAGGTGGGCAGGGCGTAGACGTTGCTGAACAACGCGGTAGGGCCGTGCAGGTGCGCGGGTGCACCGCCGTCCCCGGTCGGCGCGGGCGGCGGATCGGTCTCGGCACCGGCGGCGAGGATGCCCTTGATGGTCCGATACGACGGGTCGCCGACTGCGATTGCTCTGCTACACGCCGATTCCAGGCGTTCAGTGCCGTGCTTGTCGGCCAGGCCGAGCACACCTTGGGCCGCGCGAAGCCGATATAGGGCGCCGACTTCCAGCATGCCGCCGATCACCGCCGCGCACGCGGTGCCGATCTCGGCGGAGCGTCGCCGGCACCACGTCGGGGTCTTCATCGCGAACGCGATCTTCTCCGGCGGGTAGTGCGACATGTCGGTCCGCTTACGCCCGTCGCTGCGCGCGTGCGTCGCGACAAGGTGCCCATCATGGAACAGCTGGACGGTGTTCCAGGTCCGGCGGGCGTCGAGGCGTTGCCCGATCAGCCGCCACGGCACCGAGTACAGACTCTTACCGACCTTGACGTGAATGTCCGGCCCGACGGTCCCGGTCGACCACGTCGCGAGAACGAATGGCTTAACTGGCACCGGTTTGAGCGTCTCAGCCTCGATCGAGGCGAAAACCGCAGCCGGTGCCGCGCCGTCCAGCGCCCGGCTCTGGCGTTGACCCGCGACCTCCCGGCACCAGACCACGGCCGCGGTCTGCATCTGTGCCAGCGACGTGAACTCCCGGCCTCGCCAGAACGAGTCACGCACATATGGCATTGGCCGCTCCACGCGGGCCTTGTCACGGGGCTTACGAACCCGGGCCGGATCCACCAGCACCCCGTAGTGCTCGGCCAGCTCCGCATACGCCCGGTTGATCTTCGGGTCATACAGGTCCGCGCGCTCGACTCCGGTGGCGAGGTTGTCGGGCACGATGCGCTGAGGGACACCGCCGTAGAACGCGAACGCCTCCACATGCGCTTCGCTCCACGCCTGCTGATCCACCCGGATCACCGGCCGCACGAACAGATGCCGGGAGCACGACAACACCATCACGAACGCCCACACCGTCACCCGCCGGCCCGTGGCAGGGTCGGTCCACATCCCCAACTTGCCGTAGTCGACCTGCGCCTCATGCCCCGGCGGCGGCGTCTCGCCCAACACCCGCACCTGAGCCCGCCGGGCCTCCTCGGGCAGGTTCGCCGCCACCCACCGACGAAACGACGCCACAGACGCCGCCAGCCCGTGCTCATCACGCAGCCGCTGGTGGATCGTCGCCGCCGTGACTCCGGCCTTCAACTGCCCGGCGACGTAGTCGCGATGCACCTCGATGTCCGGCCACGTCACCTGCCGCAGCCGGGTGTCCACCAGCTCCGGGAACCAGCCCTTCACCAACTCCGCCCATTGCGCTTGACTGCGCTCCGGGCCACCCGGCGCGATCCCGGCCGCGACCGCCGGCGCCACGTACTTGCGGATCGTCTTGCGATCCACATTCAGGCTCGCCGCCAGCTCGTGCTGCGACCGGCCCGCATACCAATGCACCAAAATTTCCGTAATGTCGATCACGTAGAAGCTTCTCCTCGCCATCGGCGCCTCCACCCCTCCACCGGGAACGGAGGCAGACTGCTTGCCTGCGAGGGCCAGACCCCCACGCCACGCTCGCGATCCCCTGGGGGAATTACGTGATCGGGGTGGGGGAATTACGTGATCGTGAGCCCCTCAGCTGGGGGAATTACTTGATCGCTGACAGTTCGTGCTGGCTTGCCCGTCCTGGTCGAGGGCGGCCGTCCAGTCCTCGGCGGGCAGGGCGGCGATCGCGGCCTCGTCGGTGTCGGTGATCGTCCAGCCGACGGTGAACCGCACGGTCCGCCAGAGGGTGTTCATCTGATGAAGGTGTTCG
>JAEVHO010000564.1 GCA_016802835.1 Micromonospora sp. ATA32
ACGGTCGGCCCGGTCGCGCTGGTGGTCGGCACGGCGGCCGTCGCGCTGGCGGCGGTGCCGGCCGTGCCCGGCCGGCCGTGGCAGGGCCCGGTCGCCGTCCTCGCCGCGCTCGCCGTCGCGGTGCTGCTGCTGCGCCATCCGGTACGCCGACTCGGCGGCGTCACCGGCGACGTGCTCGGCGCCACCGTCGAACTGGTCACCACGCTGACCTACCTGGGACTGGTGCTGTCCGGCTGAATGCCGCCCGGCACGACGGGTAGCGTTTCCCACGACAGCACCGGCGCGGCCTTCCGGGGGACGACTTGCTCATCACGGACGACTTCCTGCCCGTTCCGGTCCCGGAGCGCTCAGCGCGACCTACCTGGTGCCGATGACCGGCCTGCCGAAGGTCAGCCCGAAGACGGCGGTGCAGGCGCTGGCCGGCCGGCTCGCCGAGCCGGTGCACGGGCTGGCCCGGCAGATGCTGGACAGTCCACTGATGACCGTGGACACCCGGACGATCGGCGAGTTCCCGGCACTGCCGCCGGACCTGCTCACGGCGTTCGGCGCCACCGAGGCGCAGCTCGGCCGGCTGGCCGCGGCCACCCACCTGGTGGTGGTGCAGGCAGAGTACCGGCCGGGGTGGCCGCCGGCGCACGAGTGGGCGGCCCGGGCGGTGGCCGCGGCGGTCGCCGAGTCGGTCGACGGCGACGTGGTGGACGTCTTCGGGCTGCAGTTCCTCGACCCGGCGACCGCGCTGCGCTCGCTGCCGGACGCCCAGGGCCGGATCCGCCTGGTCGACTGGGTGCTGGTCCCCTATTCCTCCGACGCCGAGGGCCTCTGGTTCACCACGAAGGGACTGCGCCGGTTCGGGCTGCTGGAGCTGCAGACCCAGGGCGTGCCGGACCACCTCACCCGGGCCTGGGGCGCGGTGATGACCGGCGCCGCCCGGCGGCTGCTGCGGGACTGGACCGACGGGCTGGCCGGCGAGGAGGTGCCGGCGTTCGTGCAGCTGCCGGTGCTGGCCACGGTGACGGGGCACGACATCGCGGTGGCGTACGGCAACCCGGAGCAGCACGGGGCGACCGCGCCGGTGCTGCTGGCGCTGGAGCTGGACCCGGCGACCGACCCGGAGGCCGACTCGTTCCTCAGCCTGCGCCCGCCGCCCGGGCACCCGGGGCCGGCCGGGCGCTACTTCGCGGCCGCCTGCGCCACCCTCTTCGCCGGCATCCAGCCGGACGTGCGCTACGCCCGCCCGGGTGACGCCATGTCCCGGGCGATCGCCACCGCCCGGGCCGGGCTGGACGACATCCGGGCCCGGTTCCTGGCCGACGGCATCCCGGCGGAGACCCAGCTCGTGGTCAAGTACGGCCTCCCCGGCGACGACGGCCCGGAGTTCGTCTGGGCCGGGGTCACCTCGTGGGAGGTGCCGGAGCGGATCGTCGGCGCAAGCGCCAGCGACGCCGCCACCGACCCGAGCGTACGGATCGGTTCGCCGGTGGTGGTGGAGGCCGACGACGTCGTCGACTGGGCCCTGCTGGACGGCACCGGCGTGATCGAGGGCGGCTGGACCCAGGCCGTGCTCGACGCGGGCGAACGCCCCGACCCGACCTGACCCGACCCGCCCGACCGGTCGAGGTGCGCGGGCCTACTTCACCGAGGGTTGGACGAACGGCGGGCGGACCACCCGCATGGTAGCGCGGCGGCCGCGGATGTCCACCTCGACGGTGTCGCCCTCGGCGAGCCCCGCCGCGGTGTCCAGCAGCGCCAGGGCGATGCCCTCCTTGCGGGTGGGCGAGAAGGTGCCGCTGGTGATCGTGCCGACGATCGCGTCACCGGCGTGCACGGTCATGCCGGAACGCGGGATCGCCCGGTCCACCGCCACCAGGCCGCGCAGCGTACGCCTCGGGCCGGCGGCCTTCTCGGACAGCAGCGCGTCGCGGCCCCAGAAGGCCGGCTTGTCCCAGCCAACCGCCCAGCCGGAGCGGGCCTGAACCGGGGTGATCTCCAGGGACAGGTCCTGCCCGTGCAGCGGATAGCCCATCTCGGTGCGCAGGGTGTCCCGGGCGGCCAGCCCGCAGGCCCGCAACTCCGCCGCCTCGCCGGCGGTGAAGAGCGCGTCCCAGACGGCGACCGCGTGCTCCGCCGGCACGAGCAGCTCATAGCCCAGCTCGCCGGTGTAGCCGGTGCGGCAGACGGTCAGCTCCACCCCGTCGAGCGTGGCGGCGGAGAAGCTCATGTACCCGTGCCAGGTGGGCAGGCCCAGCGCGCCGAGCAGCTCGGCGGAGCGGGGACCCTGCACGGCCAGCACCGCGTACGCCTCGTGCTCGTCGGTGACGGTGATCCCGTCCGGCGCGGCGGCGCGCAGCCGGCGTACCACCTCGGCGGTGTTCGCGGCGTTCGGGATGAGGAAGACGTGGTCGTCGGCGTGCAGGTAGGCGATGATGTCGTCCACCACGCCACCGGTGCGTCGTCGCAGCAGAGCGTGTACTGCGCCTCGCCGGGCCCGATCCGGCGCAGGTCGTTGCTGAGGCAGGCGTTGACGAAGTCCGCCGCGCCCGGCCCGGTGATCCGCGCCTTGCCCAGGTGCGACACGTCGAAGACACCGACCCCGGTGCGGACGGCCGTGTGTTCCTTGAGCACGCCACCGCCGGCGTACTCCAGCGGCATCTCCCAGCCGCCGAACGGGGCGAACTTGGCGCCGAGAGCGGTGTGCCGCTCGTGCAGCGGGGAACGACGCAGCCAGGTCGCGGTCGCGTCGGAGGTCAGGTCGGTCATGGGTGGCAACTTACCGGGGGCGGTGCCGCTGGTTAGCATCGGCGGGACCCGTCATGAACATCGGCGGGACGCACCCGACATCCGGCGGGTAGGTTGCCGCCGGAGACCTTCATCGCCGGTACGCGACGTAGCGACCGGCCCGGCCCGCCCGGAGTAGCTTCAGTGACATCGCCCAGCACCACCCTGAGCCTGGTCGACACCGACCCCCGCCGAGCTCGCGGTCGACGCGATCGTGATCGGCGGGACGCACCCGACATCCGGCGGGTAGGTTGCCGCCGGAGACCTTCATCGCCGGTACGCGACGTAGCGACCGGCCCGGCCCGCCCGGAGTAGC
>JAEVHO010000565.1 GCA_016802835.1 Micromonospora sp. ATA32
CCCACCCGCGGTCGTACCACGGTGCGCGGGCCTGGCAGCGCCCGCACCGACGCGCGGCGCCCTTCCGCGGCCGGGCCGAGATGACCAGGACCTCACCATCGGCGTCCCCGTCGAGGCGCACGTCCTCCACGACCGCCCGATCGAACCCCGCCTGTCGATGAAATACCCTGGTCAAACGCACGCCGTGTTCCGATCCTCGGTTCCTGACCTTCGACAAGCCAGAAACCTAGACGGGACACGGCGTGCCCTGTTGACCAGGGCCTCAACCCACCCACGAGAACGTCACAAGAGCCTCAAAAATCTTGACATCTTCCGGAGTAGTGGAACGAAGCTGAGCACAGCGACGGTGGGAAGCTGAAAGCGGGGAAATGCTCGACCCGCCGGTGAAACTTGCCTGCGCCTGGAAAAGCCGCTGGAGCGAGAAGGTATGTCCGCCTAGCGTGGGCAGTTATGGATGTAACCGCCGAAGGCGACCTGCCGACGTTGCGTCGCTGGCTCGATGGCGTCGAAAACCACCCGCAGCGCTGGTTCTGCCAGTCCCGTCGCAGGGAGCCGCTGCCGCCGGGTGCGGTCTACGCCTGGTGGCGCAACCCGATCCTCACCCCAATCGAGGAGACGCTGGTGCTCCTCGAGGCCGCCGCGCCGGCTGGACTCGGCGCGAAACGGCGCGAGTTTCGGGCCGCCCGCGGCATGGGTCAGCCGGCGATGGAGAAGTTCATGCCGCTACGGGCGGAACTTATCGTCGCGTCGCTGCTGGCCGAAGCGACGGTGCCGTTTCGGTTCAACACCGGCGCCGGTCCGGACCTGCTCGTCGGCGCGACCCGCCCGCGTTCGGTATCGAGATCGGCTCCCGCAGCCCGAGCAGCCTGTCGCACCTGAGCCGGGCGTTAAGCGCCGCGCTGCGCGAGCGCGGCCTTCCGGACGGGGTGGAAATTCGCACCGACCCGATCCCGCCGGTCGCGATTCGCACCAGCGTTCAGCGGTCGATCATCGAGCAGTTCGTCCCGCCGGACGGCAGCCCCGGCGTCACCACGCTGCGGGTGATGGCCGCCCCTGCACGGCCGGCCTACGGCATCCCGGCGTCGTGGTTGACAATCCGTCGCGGCGGGAGCACCACGTCGTCGATGGCGCCGTACAACAGCCCTCACATGCTGGCCCTGGCCCAGTCCGTCGCCGTGGAGGTGCTACGTGACAAACGCAAGATCCGCCAGTCGCAGGAGTTACCGACAATCCTGATCGTCGACCTAAGCGGCGGCGACCTGCCCGACGTGCGCTACTGGGAGACCACCTTCGGTCCGCTGTGGCAGCCCACCGACACCCATCTCGCCCTCGGCGCTATGCACGCGCTCACCACCCGCCGCGTGCCCGAAATCCGTTTCTCGGTCAACCCGTACGCCGATAAGGCCGCCGTCGGCGTCGTCGCCGAGCCACTGCGCGGGGTCGCCGCCCTTGCCGATCTCGCGAACCGGGCCAACCGTCAGCCCCGCTGACGACGGTCGAGCCGAACGACAAAATGCCGGGTTAAGTGAGGTGCGTGGCGCATCTCGGCACGACTGGACATCCGGACCGCAGGGTCGGGTCAAGGTGTACATCACGGAGTGTGGCGAGCGCTTCGCGGCAGAAGCGGACGTTCGGTCAACGACCTCAACGGCGCGCTGTGAGGGGCACGAGGACGAGGACGGCAACGCCAAGTGCGGTGGCGCCGACAGCCCACCACCAGAAGAATCCCGAAAAGACCGAGGCGATCAGGAGCCCCATGCCGAGGCCGGCCAGCAGGCCGAGTGCGAACAAGGCCCGTGGGGGCAGGGCGAGGTGCGGCAGGCGCCGTACCACGAGCACTTCCAGCCAGGTGCCGCCGAACGCCAGCAGTGCTGCGCCGACCACGTCTACGGCGGATAGTCCGTGACCTTCGCTGAGGGGCACGAGGACTCTGCCCTCGTCACTGGCGGGGACGAAGAGGACGAGCACGCCAGCGACGATGAGCAGAGCGGTGATTGCTACCTGGGTGCGCGGCGCACCCCCGACATCTTGCGACATCGCTACAGTCTCGGTCATCCGCCGTGGTCTCCGCAGGAGCCGTATCGGCGAACGTCGAATGCTGGCGGTAATCGCCGCGTCTTGACCCCGCACCGCCCGAGCATGGCGCGCCCGAACGCAGGAGTCACGAGAGATTCCGGACGCCGACTTGCGGCAGATTCGGATGAGCGCTGGGGTGGGCTCGCAGCCCCACGCCCGCTCAGCAGTCAAACACCGACCAGCAGATGTCGTTCCTCAACCGCTGGTCATCGAGCACGAGCTCGCGAATCGCCTCCGGGAGTTGGTCACGCTGCCATCGGCACTCGAGTCGCCCTGCGGCATCGCTCTCGCCTTCCGGCTCGGCAGCACGTGCGGCCTTGATCGCATAGGCGGCCGCACCGAGTTCGTGCGCGGCGACGTGTGCGACGGCCCCCGCCTGGCCAGCAGCGTACGCGGCATGCCGTGCTGCCCCACGCAGGTCTCTGGCCGCGCCCATTGCATGGCCGCCCGCCGCGCGAGCCTGCATCATCTTGACCTCACCGCGCACCCAGGCGCGGGCGTGCTCGATCGCTTCACGTGGTCGCGGGTCCTCAGGCTGAACCGACTCGAACAGGTGAAGGACGTGCTCCGCGCACGACGCCGCCCAAAGAGCGAGGAGATGATGATCCCAATCAGTGAGGGTCCCACCGCGACGGAGTGCGATGAAGCGAGGGTCCCGCACCTTCGGGAGGATCATGTTGGGCGCTCCTTCTCAGGGGACGGGCCGCATCTTCAACCGTAGCGTCGTCTGAGCACCAGAGCGGCCTTCGGGCGTCGTGCGCCCCGACCCGCGATCCCGTCACACATCCTGCACTCGCCAGAGTCGGGCGGTAGCGGCTGGTAACGCGCGGTCGGCGGCAGATCAGTACACCTGACCTTCGTCGACGCCCAGCCACGGGTGACGCAATGCGCCCGGCAGCTATCCGAACGCATCGACATCGGCAGGGTCGCATACCGGCCGTCTCCAGCCGGTGGCGTCGGCGGCGATCAGTTTCCTGATCAGAAGGGGGGTGCGTCCTCGCCCATCAACGCC
>JAEVHO010000566.1 GCA_016802835.1 Micromonospora sp. ATA32
CCCTCGTCCGGCTCGACGCGCTGCCGCTGACCCCGAACGGCAAGCTGGACCCGGCCGCGCTGCCCGCCCCGGCCGCCGCCGCAGTCGACGACAGCTACGTCGCGCCGCGCACCGACGCCGAGGCCCTGGTCGCCGAGGTCTACGCCGACATCCTCCAGGTGGAGAAGGTCGGCGCGCTGGACGACTTCTTCACCCTCGGCGGCAACTCGCTGCGCGGTATGCGGGCAATGGCCCGGATCCGCGCCGAGGTGGACGTCGAACTGCCGATGCGGACGCTGTTCAGCGCGCCGGTGGTGGCCGACCTGGCCGCCCAGATCGAAAGCCTGATCGCCGCCGAGCTCGACGGGCTCTCCGACACCGAGGTCGCCGCGCTGCTGGCGGCGGAAGAGGGAACCAGCTGATGACCGACCTGAAGGATCCGGCCCGGGAAGCGGCCCGGCAGGCGCTGATCGCGAAGCGACTGCGCCAGCGCCAGGCCGCCGCCCCCACGTCCCGGATCACGCCCCGGCCGGCCGACGCCGAGGTTCCGCTGTCGTACGCCCAGGAGCGGGTCTGGTTCATGGACCAGCTCGCTCCGGGCGAGGCGGCGTACCACATCGCGGTGCCGCTGCGGGTCCGCGGCCCGCTCGACGTGGCGGCCCTGCGCGGCGCGCTGGCCGCGCTGGACCGCGCGGCACGAGTCGCTGCGGACCCGGTCCCGGCCGACGCCGACGGCCGGCGACCGTGATGGTCGCCGACACCGTCGAGGTGCCGCTGACCATCGTGGACGCTCCCGACGAGTCGGCCGCGCAGGCGTTGGTCGACCGGGCCGCCGCCGAGCCGTTCGACCTGGCGAACGGCCCGCTGCTGCGGGCCCTGCTGGTCCGGCTCGCCGACGACGACCACGTGCTGTTCCTCGGCAAGCACCACATCGTCGGCGACGGCTGGTCGGTCGACGTGCTGCTGCGCGACCTGATCACCCTCTACCGGGACGGTGAGCTGCCCACCCTGCCGATCCAGTACGGCGACTTCGCGTGTTGGGAGGCGCGGGAGCTGGTCGGCCCGCAGGCCCGCGGGCACATCGACTACTGGAAGCAGCGGCTGGCCGCCATCACCCCGCTGGAGCTGCCGCTGGACCTGCCCCGCCCGGCCACCCAGACCTACCGGGGCGACTTCGTCGAGTTCCAGCTGGACCAGGCGGTCACCGACCGGCTGAACGCGCTCACCCGCACTTCGGGCGGGACGCTGTTCATGACGCTGCTTGCCGCGTACCAGGTGCTGCTGGCCCGGCACGCCGGGCAGGACGACTTCGCGGTCGGCGCGTCGGTGGCCGGCCGGTCCGCCCCGGAGCTGGAGAACGTGGTCGGCATGTTCATCAACATGCTGCCGCTGCGGGCCGAGCTGGCCGGCGACCCGACCTTCACCGAGCTGCTGGACCGCACCCGGCGCAGCGTGCTGGACGGCTTCGAGCACGCCGAGGTGCCGTTCGCCAAGGTGGTCCACGAGCTGGGGCTGCCCCGCGACGTCAGCCGGTCGCCGGTTTTCCAGGCCATGTTCGTGCTGCAGAACTACGAGATGGGCCGGTTCACCGGGGTCTCCGACGCCACCGACGTCACCTTCGACTGGACGCCCATGGAGCTGCGGGCCACCCGGTTCGACTTCGAGCTGCACGCGGTGGAGACGGTCGAGGGGCTCTGGGGCAAGCTGGTCTTCAACACCGACCTGTTCACCCGGGACACCGTGACCCGGATGGCCGACCGGTGGTGCGCCCTGCTGCGGGCGGTGGTCGCCGCCCCGGACACCCCGGTCTCCGCGCTCGAGCTGCTCGTCCCGGACGAGCGGGCGCTGCTGGCGGCGTGGAACGACACCGCCGCCGACTTCCCGCGGGCGCAGACCCTGCACCGGCCGATCGAGGAGCAGGCCGCCCATACCCCGGACGCGGTGGCGCTCACCATCGAGGGTCGGTCGCTGACGTACGCCGAGCTGAACGCCGCGGCGAACCGGGTCGCGCACCGGCTGCGGGCCGCCGGCGTCGGCCCGGAGACCCTGGTCGGGGTCTGCGCGGAACGCTCCGTCGAGCTGGTCACCGGCCTGCTCGGGGTGCTCAAGTCCGGCGGGGCCTACCTGCCGCTGGACCCGGAGTACCCGCCCGACCGGCTGGCCTTCATGGTCACCGACGCGGACGCGCCGGTGGTGCTGGTGCAGGAGCACCTGCGCGACGTGCTGCCGGAGACCGGCGCCACCGTGCTGGCGCTGGACGACGCCGCGCAGTGGGCCGACCAGCCCACCGGCGATCCGACGCCGTCGGCCGGCCCCGGCAACCTGGCGTACGTCATCTACACCTCCGGCTCCACCGGCCGGCCGAAGGGCGTGCCGAACACCCACCGGGGCATCGTCAACCGGCTGGACTGGATGCAGAAGACGTACCGGCTCGGCGCCGACGACGCGGTGCTGCAGAAGACCCCGGCCAGCTTCGACGTCTCGGTGTGGGAGTTCTTCTGGCCGCTGCGCGAGGGCGCCCGGCTGGTCCTCGCCAAGCCCGGCGGGCACAAGGACGCCGGATATCTGCGCGACCTGCTGATCGCCGAACGGGTCACCACCACCCACTTCGTGCCGTCCATGCTGACCGTCTTCCTCGCCGAGGACGGCGTGGCGGCGGCCACCGCGTTGCGCCGGGTGATCTGCAGCGGCGAGGAGCTGTCGCTGGCCTCGGCGGTGGACTTCACCGCCCGGCTGCCCTGGTGCGAGCTGCACAACCTGTACGGCCCGACCGAGGCGGCCATCGACGTCAGCTCCTGGCACTGCGATCCGGCCGCGCTGGCCGGCCTGACCGGCGTGCCGATCGGCGCGCCGATCGCCAACCTGCGGCTGCACGTGCTGGACGCCCGGGGCAATCCGTGCCCGGTGGGGGTCGCCGGTGAGCTGCACATCGGCGGCGTCGGGCTGGCCCGCGGCTATCACCGCCGCCCGGCGCTGACCGCCGATCGGTTCGTGCCGGACCCGAACTCCTGCGAGCCCGGCGCCCGGCTCTACCGCACCGGCGACCTGGCCCGCTGGCGGGTCGTAACCGACGGATTGGCCGACGCGGCCGCCGCCGCGACGG
>JAEVHO010000567.1 GCA_016802835.1 Micromonospora sp. ATA32
CCGGTCTGGCTGGTGGTCGGGATCGCCGCGGCGATCCTCGCCGGGGTGGTCGGCGCGGCGGCGTGGACGGCCACCCAGCGGGTCTCCGCCATCGACACGCGGGCGGCCCGACCGGCCGCGGCACGGTCTATCCACGCCCGGCGATGCCCGCCAGGGCGGGCCGGCGGCGTACCCCACCGGTCTGGCTGGTGGTCGGGATCGCCGCGGCGATCCTCGCCGGGGTGGTCGGCGCGGCGGCGTGGACGGCCACCCAGCGGGTCTCCGCCATCGACACGACCAAGCAGCCGACCAGCGGCGCCTGGACGGGGAAGAGCGCGACGGGCCTGGTCGGCGTGCCGCTGCGCGAGTCGGCCTTCGAGTTCACCGTCTACCGGGTGACCTGCGCGGCGGCCGGGGCGGTCGGCCGGCAGTGCCAGGCCACGGTCGGGGTACGCAACGTCACCCCGGAGCAGCAGGTCTGGCACGGCCAGCTGCAGCGGGCGTACCTGCCCGGTGGCACCTTCGTCAACACCGACGAGACCGCCACCCGGCTGGCCAACCAGGGGCGGGACGTCTTCGCCGAGCCGGTGGCGGCGGGCAGCCGGTTGGTGCTGCCGCTGATCTTCACCGTCAAGAACGGGCAGCCGCCGAAGCAGTTGGAGCTGCGCAGCGGGGTGTTCTCCGCCGGAGTGCGGGTGGACGTGCCCTGACCGGCGCGCGGGCGGCGGCCGTACCCTGGGGTCCGTGACCGCCGCCCTCGCCCCCGTCGCCGCGCTCGACGTGGCCGACTGGCGGGCCATGCGGGCGGCGCACGAGGAGCGGGTCGACGCCTGGCTGGCGCCGCACCTCGCCCACCGGCGGCTCGGCGGGAAGCACCCGGTGCAGGACTTCCTCTTCACCTACTACTCGCACCGCCCGGCCCAGCTGCGGCGCTGGCACCCCGGCGCGGGGGTGCTGCTGCGCGACGCGGACCCGGCCGAGTTCGGCCGGGACTACCGCGCCACCACCGCCGGGGTCACCCTCGACACCGATCGGGTACGCACGCGGCGGGCCGACTCGATCGCCTGGATCCGGTCGCTGCTGGTCGCCACCGCCGGCCGGCCGGCGCACCTCGGCTGCTTCGGGATGCACGAGTGGGCGATGGTCTACCGGCAGACCCAGGAGGAGGTACGACACAACTCCTGGCCGCTGCGGCTGAGCCCGGAGGAGACGGCGCGGACGGTGGAGGCGAACCGGATCAGGTGCAGCCACTTCGACGCGTACCGGTTCTTCACCGCGCCGGCCCGGCCGCTGAACCTGCTCGCCCCGACCCGGGATACGCAGCACGCCAACGAGCAGCCGGGCTGCCTGCACGCCAACATGGACCTTTACAAGTGGGCGTACAAGCTCTCCCCGCTGGTGCCGAGCGAGCTGGTCGCGGACGCCTTCGCGCTGGCCCGGGAGATTCGCGCGCTGGACATGCGGGCCAGCCCGTACGACCTGGCCGCGCTCGGCTATCCGCCGGTGCGGGTGGAGACCGCGGAGGGCCGGGCGGAGTACGCCGCCATCCAGCGCGGCTTCGCCGACCGGGCCGCGGCGCTGCGCGGCCGGCTGATCGAGGCGCTGGCCCCGGCCTGACCCGCCGACGTCAGCCGGCGTGCTGACGTTCGGTGCGGCCTCCGTGACCATCAGTGACTTGCCTCGTTGTCCGGGCTGTAAGTCGATGCCGTCGCGAAGCTGAGCCGCGGAGACGAGAGCGACCGGAGCCACCATGACGAAACGACCCTTCACCACCCGGGCACGGGGACTGATCGCGCGGTCGCGGGGCCGGCTGCGCGCCTCGGCCCGCGGCATCCCCCGGTCCCGCCGGGAGGCGGAGGTGGCGCTCCTGGCGCTGGCCACGCTGCGCGAACAGGGCTGGCACCGGTCGGTGGGCGCGCCACCCGTCGGCCCGGCCGGTGACCCGGTGCCGTGGCTGAGCTACCCGGTGGTCCGCTGGCTCGACTCGGTGCTGACCTCCGACCTCCGGGTCTTCGAGTACGGCGCGGGCTCGTCGACCACCTGGTTCGCCCGCCCGGGACGGGTGAAGGAGATCATCAGCGTCGAGCACGACGCCGCCTGGTACGCGCAGCTGCCCCAGCCCGCGAACGGCGAGATCCGGCACGTGCCGTGCGAGGACGGCTGGTGGGACGGCGCGGAGACCTCCCCGTACGTCAGCGCGATCGCCGACGGCGCGCCCTGGGACGTGGTGGTGATCGATGGCAGCTCCCGCACCACCTGCGCCCGGATCGCCCCGCGGCACCTCAGCCCGTCCGGGCTGGTGCTCCTCGACGACACGGACCTGGTCACCACCGACCCGGCGGCGGCCGAGCTGACCCGGTACGGCCTCGGTCGGATCGACTTCTGGGGCTTCAAGCCCGGCGTGCACCGGATGACCTGCACCACGATCTTCAGCTGGGACTTCAATCACTGGCTGGTGCCCGGGGCGAAGCGGTCCGCGGCGGAGGCGCCGCCCGCACCGCGGGAGCCCGGTCGCCGCCCCGGCCGACGCCCGGCCGTAGCCGGCGCCGACCCCCGCCATGCGGAGGTTGCGGGCCGTGCACTTTTCCCGATCGGGCTGTGGTCGGCGTGCCGCCTCAGCGGCGTCGGAGTCGGTCGTCGAGCTCCGCCATCGTGTCCACGAACCAGAGCTGCCGGCCGCGGTTCGCTTCGTCGACGAAGTCGCGCAGGGCGTTGCTCCTGGTCACATGGGCGGAGATGTCCCCGACGACGGCCAGGCGCAGCCGGTAGTTCACGAACTTCTGCACGATCTCCCCGGCGACCCCGGTGCGCAGCGTGAAGAACTCCTCCGCGAGCCGCCCTACCGGAAGCACGACCAGCTCCGCACCCTGCCCGAACGCGCTGCCGATGACCTCGAGAACGTCGTCGCCGCCACAGATCCTGGTCCCGTCGGCCGCGCAGGAGAGAGTGAGCACGCCGTGCAGGTCGACCAGGGTGTCTGTGGACATGCCGGCAGCCTAGACAGCGGAGCCCGGCGGCGCGGGGAATTTTCGGCCGCTCAGTCGCCGTCGACGCGACGGTCCCGCTTGCGCTGGGACTGGCGCTTCTTCTCCGTCA
>JAEVHO010000568.1 GCA_016802835.1 Micromonospora sp. ATA32
CCTGGCCAGCGCCGGGGCCACCCGGACATGGTCGTCGTGGGCGTGGGTGGCGAGGATGGCGCAGACCCGCC
The DNA here is from genome assembly GCA_016802835.1 of Micromonospora sp. ATA32. Classification (GTDB taxonomy): domain Bacteria; phylum Actinomycetota; class Actinomycetes; order Mycobacteriales; family Micromonosporaceae; genus Micromonospora. The sequence continues at coordinate 72 of JAEVHO010000568.1, forward strand.
GGCCGCCGACGGTACGCAGGATCGCGTCGACGTCGTGCGGCGCGTCCACCACCACGCACTCGGCGTCGTCGCCGACGACCCAGACGTTGTTGTCCACCTCGAACGTCTGGCCGTCCAGGGAGAAGGTGCCGGAGGTGACGGTGTGGTCGACTCGGGCGGTCATCAGAAGACCACCACCGAGCGGAGCACGTCGCCGTGGTGCATCCGGGTGAACGCCTCTTCCACCTGGTCCAGCGCGATCTCCTCGGTGACGAAGGCGTCCAGGTCGAGGCGGCCCTGCAGGTACAGCTCGGTGAGCGCGGGGAAGTCCCGGCTGGGCAGGCAGTCGCCGTACCAGCTGGACTTGAGCGCGCCACCGCGGCCGAACACGTCCAGCAGCGGCAGGTCGACGGTCATCTCCGGGGTCGGCACGCCCACCAGCACGACGGTGCCGGCCAGGTCCCGGGCGTAGAAGGCCTGCTTCCAGGTCTCCGGGCGACCGACCGCGTCGATGACGACGTCGGCGCCGAAGCCGCCGGTGGCCGCGCGGATCGCCTCGACCGGGTCCTGCTCGGAAGCGTTGACGGTGTGGGTGGCACCGAACTTCCGGGCCCAGTCGAGCTTGCGGGAGTCGGTGTCCACCGCGATGATCGTCGTCGCGCCCGCCAGGGTCGCGCCGGCCACCGCGGCGTCCCCGACGCCGCCGCAGCCGATCACGGCGACCGAGTCGCCGCGGCTCACCTGGCCGGTGTTCATCGCCGCGCCGAGCCCGGCCATCACCCCACAGCCGAGCAGCCCCACCGCGGCGGGCCGGGCGGCCGGGTCGACCTTCGTGCACTGCCCGGCGTGCACCAGCGTCTTCTCGGCGAAGGCGCCGATGCCCAGTGCCGGGGACAGCTCGGTGCCGTCGGTGAGGGTCATCTTCCGGGCGGCGTTGTGCGTGTTGAAGCAGTACCAGGGCCGGCCCCGGCGGCAGGCGCGGCACACACCGCAGACCGCCCGCCAGTTGAGCACCACGAAGTCGCCCGGCGCGACCCCGGTGACCCCCTCCCCCACCTGTTCGACGACGCCGGCAGCCTCGTGACCGAGCAGGAACGGGTAGTCGTCGTTGATGCCGCCCTCCCGGTAGTGCAGGTCGGTGTGGCACACCCCGCACGACTGGACCCGGACGACCGCCTCGCCCGGCCCCGGATCGGGTACGACGATGGTCGCGACCTCGACCGGTGCGCCCTTGCGCCGCGAGATGACTCCCGGGACTTCCTGGCTCACGGTCTCCTCCTGCTCTGCGCCTGCCGGCGGGCCGCCGATCGCGCTCTCCGCCGAAACTACCGCTGATCACCGTTCGCGGCTCAGTCATCCGAGGGCGGGTTACCGCCGCCGGTGCCGGGTAGGCGGGGGCACGGTTCTCTGCTGGACGGAGTGGTCGATGAAGCTCACGCATGTGCCGCTACGTGTCACCACGGGCGCGTTCATCCTGAATTCGGGTCTGGGCAAGCGGACCCTGGAGGGCGAGGCCGCCGCCGGCGTGCACGCGATGGCCGTCGGGGCGATACCGCAGCTCGGGCAGCTCGACCCGACGCGTTTCGCCCGGTTGCTGTCCCGCGGCGAGATCGCCCTCGGCGCGGCGCTGCTCACGCCGTTCGTCCCGTCGCTGCTGGCCGGGCTGGGGTTGGCCGCGTTCAGCGCCGGGCTGGTGCAGCTGTATCTGAAGACCCCCGGGATGCGGGAGCCGGGCAGCCTGAAGCCCACCCAGCAGGGCATCGGGCTCGCCAAGGACGTGTGGCTGGTCGGTGCGGGTCTGACCCTGGCCCTGGACGACCTGACCCACCGCCGGCGCGCCGCTGACCCGCCTCCGGCGGTTACCGGACGCCGCCGGGCGGGACTGCTGCCGCGTGCCGTCCGGCCAGCCGTCGACGCCGGCCGGACCTCAGCGGCTCGCCGCGCCTGTGCCGACCGGGATCCCGACGCGCCCTGCTCGGCCGCGAACCGCCGCCGGGCGGCGTTGCGGTACCGCAGCACCTGCACGGCGCCGAGCGCCCAGAGCACGTACTGCACGGCAAACGCCCACCGGAACGCGTCCAACGGCGGGGTCGCCGCGCCGGCCGGGGTGCGCAGGTCCAGCACCACGCCGATGGCGAGGACGAGCGCTATCGAGGCGACGAAGCCGCCGACGTTGACGATGCCGGTGGCGCTGCCGATCCGGCTGGCCGGGTTGAACGTCCGGGCGTAGTCGAATCCGATGATCGAGCCCGGGCCGTTCACCGCAAGGACGAGCACCAGGACGACAAGCAGCCAACGCGGTGACGGGCCTGGCCAGGCGAGCACCACCGCCCAGACCGTGGCGGTGGCGGCGGTGACCGCGAAGACCAGCACCGACCGGCGGAACGGGTGCCGCGCGCAGAGGTGGGCGATGACCGGCCCGATCACCAGGCCGGCGAGGGTCATCACGGTGAGCAGGGACGCGGCGGCGGTCGGCGACAGCCCCTGCCCCTGGACCAGGAAGGGGTAACCCCAGAGCAGCGCGAAGACCGCGCCGGAGAACTGGGTGACGAAGTGGGTCCACAGGCCCAGCCGGGTCCCCGGCTGCGCCCAGGCGGCGGCCAGTTCCCGGCGTACGACGGCGAGGCTCGGGGACGTGCCGGTGGCCGTCTCGCGGTGCGGTGTGTCGCGGACCGCCGCGACCATCATCATCAGCACGGTCGCGCCGAACCCGGCCGCGGTGAGGAACGCGGTCGTCCAGCCGGCGTGGTGCAGCAACGCCACAAGCGGTACGGCGCCGAGGACCGCGCCGAGCTGGCCCAGCGTCGCGGTGAGCTGCAGCATCAGCGGGTTGCGCCGGCCGGGGAACCAGAACGCCACGATCCGCAGCACGCTGATGAACGTCATGGCGTCCCCGAGGCCGACCAGCACCCGGCGTACGACGGCGAGGCTCGGGGACGTGCCGGTGGCCGTCTCGCGGTGCGGTGTGTCGCGGACCGCCGCGACCATCATCATCAGCACGGTCGCGC
>JAEVHO010000569.1 GCA_016802835.1 Micromonospora sp. ATA32
CGCGGCCCGGCTGCCGGCGAGGGCGGCGGCGAGGGCGGCGGCGAAGCTGGCGAGGGCGGCGAGCGTCCGCGCCGCCGGACCCGGCACAGCTGAGCAGACACCACCCGCACCACCCACCCCTCGTCGAACTGAGAGCAGGTTTCCGTGAGTCGGACCCAGCGTTCGTCTTTTCCTGCGGGTCGACGGGGGGTGGTGCCGTCCGGCACCGCCCGGAACGCGGCCGGGGACACCCGGTCCGCCGGCGGTTCGGCCCGGGCGGTGACCCGCACGCTGAGTGACGACCCGCTGGGCGGCACGGTACGACGTACCGTGCTGCCCAGCGGGTTGCGCGTGCTCACCGAGGCGATCCCGGCGATGCGCAGCGTCTCCTTCGGCATCTGGGTGGCGGTCGGCTCCCGCGACGAGACCGGGCCGCAGGCCGGCGCCGCGCACTTCCTGGAGCACCTGCTCTTCAAGGGCACCCACAAGCGCAGCGCGCTGGAGATCTCCTCGCAGATCGAGGCGGTGGGCGGCGAGACCAACGCCTTCACCACCAAGGAATACACCTGCTACTACGCCCGCGTGCTGGACGAGGACCTGCCGCTGGCGATCGACGTGATGTGCGACCTGGTCGCCGACTCGCTGCTCGAACCGGCCGACGTGGAGACCGAGCGGGGCGTGATCCTCGAGGAGATCGCCATGCACGACGACGAGCCCGGCGACGAGGTGCACGACCTCTTCGCCCGCGCGGTCTACGGCGACCACCCGCTCGGCCGGCTGATCTCGGGCACCGAGGAGACCGTCACCCCGATGACCCGGCGGCAGATCCAGAGCTTCTACCGCCGCCGCTACACGGCGCCGGAGATCGTCATCGCCGCCGCCGGCAACCTGGACCACGCCGCGGTGGTCAAGCTGGTCCGCCAGGCGGTGCGCGGCACCCCGCTGGACACCGACCCGGCGTCGCCCGCCGCGCACCGGCCGGCCACCCCGGCGGTACGCACGAAGGCGGCCACGACCATGGTCGAGCCCAAGGAGACCGAGCAGGCGCACGTCATCCTCGGCTGCCCCGGCATCGACCGGCTCGACGAGCGCCGGTTCGCCCTCGGGGTGCTCAACAACGTGCTCGGCGGCGGCATGTCGAGCCGGCTGTTCCAGGAGATCCGCGAGCAGCGCGGCCTGGCCTACTCGGTCTACTCCTACGCCAGCCAGTACGCCGACAGCGGCCTCTTCGCCGTCTACGCCGGTTGTGCCCCGGGCAAGGTGGACGAGGTGCTCGCGCTGACCCGGGCCGAGCTGGCCCGGGTGGCCGCCGACGGGCTGACCGAGGCCGAGGTTGCCCGGGGCAAGGGCATGTCCAAGGGTTCGTTCGTGCTCGGCCTGGAGGACACCGGGTCCCGGATGAGCCGGCTGGCCAAGGGCGAGCTGCTCTACGGCGACCTGATGCCGGTGGACGAGCTGCTCAGCCGGGTCGACGCGGTCAGCGTGGACGACGTCAACACCCTCGCCGCCGAGCTGCTGAGCCGGCCGATGTCGCTGGCCGTGGTCGGCCCGTTCGGCGAGAGCGACTTCTCCGCCGCCGGCTGATCACGCTCGCCGTCCCGGCGAGTGGCCACGCTCGCCGTCCCGTCGGGTGACCGCGTCCCGATTGGGATAGGTTGTGCCCCGTGACTGACGAGCAGGAGAAGAGCCCGACCGAGCCGGTCCGGGTCGGCGTGCTGGGTGCCCGCGGCCGGATGGGCATGGAGGTCTGCAAGGCGGTCGACGCGACCGACGACCTCGAACTGGTGGCGATGATCGACCAGGGCGACTGGTTGTTCAACGCCTCCGACGCCGGCGCCGAGGTGATCGTCGACTTCACCACCCCGGATGTCGTCATGGACAACCTGCACTGGTGCATCGACCAGGGCATCAACGCGGTGGTGGGCACCACCGGCTTCACCGAGCAGCGGATCGAGCGGGTCCGCGGCTGGCTGGCCCGCAAGCCGGGCGTCGGCGTGGTGATCGCCCCCAACTTCGGCATCGGCGCGGTGCTGATGATGCAGTTCGCCGCGCGGGCCGCCCGGCACTTCGAGTCGGTCGAGATCATCGAGCAGCATCACCCGCGCAAGCTCGACGCGCCGAGCGGCACGGCGACGCACACCGCGCGGCTGATTGCCGAGGCCCGGGCCGTGGCCGGCCTCGGTCCGGTGCCGGACGCGACCAAGGACGAGGTCGCGGGGGCGCGCGGCGCCGACATCGACGGGGTACGTGTGCACGCGGTGCGGGCGACCGGGCTGGTCGCCCACCAGGAGGTGCTCTTCGGCACGACGGGCGAGACGCTGACCATCCGGCACGACTCGTACGACCGGGCCTCCTTCATGCCGGGCGTGCTGCTGGCCGTCCGCGCGGTGCGCAACCGGCCGGGCCTGACCATCGGCCTGGACTCCCTGCTCGACTGAGCCGGTCGGTCGGCCCGAAGCCCGGTGAAACCGGTCGCGGACCGACCACGGGCCGCCTACGCTCGCCCGGTGATCGATTCTGGGCTTTGCGACCGGGCCGGCCGGCACGTCACCCTGCGCGCGGTCGACGACGCCAACTGGCGGGCCGTGGCCGACATCGCACCCCGCGACGACCAGCGGGACCGGGTGCCCGCGCTCGCGGCCCGCTATCTGGTGCTGACCATGCGCTCCGACGTCTGGACCTCGCTGGCCGTGTGCGCCGACGAGGCGGTGGTCGGCCACATCATGTGGGGCGTGGACGACGACGCGTCCCGGTGGATCGGCGGCATGGTGATCGACGCCGCCGAGCAGGACCGGGGGGTCGGCCGGGCCGCCGTGCGGAGCCTCGCCGACTGGCTGGCGATCCAGGACGGTGGCCACCCGGTCCGCCTGTCGTACCACCCGGACAACGCCCCCGCCGCCCGGCTCTACACGTCGCTGGGCTTCGCCCCGACGGGCGCGATGGAGGACGACGAACTCGTCGCCGAGCTCACGCATGGCTGAAGGGGGTCGGGGTCACTGCGGTCGCGGGGTCTGGTCGGGGGCCGCACGGGCGCTGGGTGGGGACCGTGGGCTCGGTCGTGAGGCGCAGGTTGGCGGG
>JAEVHO010000570.1 GCA_016802835.1 Micromonospora sp. ATA32
GCCGGGTCAGCGCGGCGAGCGCGTCCGGGCTGGCGTCGACGACGGTGACCTGGTGGCCGGCCTCGGCCAGCGGAACGGCGAACCCACCGGTGCCGCCGCCGACGTCCAGCACGGTCAGCCGGTCACCGCCCCGGCGGTCCAGCTCGGCCCGCAGCACGGACCAGATGACGGCGGTACGGGGGGTCAACGTCGGCCCGGCGAACCGGCCACGGGTCTGCTCCACCCCGCCGAGCCTAGTCACCCGGTCCAGTCGTCCCCTGCCTCCGGTGGCCCCGAAACGGCCCCGGTGACCGGGAAGATGGTCAGGACTCGCCGCCGGCGGCGGGATCCTCCTCGGCCCGGGACCGGTTGGCGTTCGCCACCGGACCCTCGGTCACCGGATATTCGCGCTCCTCGGTGTGGTGCGCCGAGACCCAGTCGGCACCGAGCCGGGTCCGTCGGGCGTTCGCCACTCCGCTGGTGTACGTGTCATTCCCCGTCACGTGGTTCATCCCTCTCGTGGAACGCGTGCCACTCTGCCCGCGCCACCACCAGTGTCCCGCGCCCCGCCCCGCCATACCGTAATCTGGATCACTCCGGTCAGCGGAAGTCCCGGGACGCCGGACTGACCGGCGGCTCGATCGCGTCGAGCGGTCGGCGGTGAGGTTGATCACGCCCTCCTGCCGCTGCAGCCGCCCCCGCACCACCAGCGCGGCGCTCGTCCGGGCCACCCGCCGGTAGCGCTGCCACAGCCCCGGCGAGCAGGTGACGTTGAGCATCCCGGTCTCGTCCTCCAGGTTGAGGAAGGTGACCCCGCCGGCCGTCGCCGGACGTTGCCGGTGGGTGACGATCCCGCCGACCCGGATCCGCTGGCCGGGCTCCACCTGGCCGAGCCGGGCGATCGGCACCGCCCCCAGCCCGTCGAGCCGGTCCCGGATGAACCGGGCCGGGTGGGTCTCCGGCGACAGCCCGGTCGCCCACACGTCGGCGATCAGCCGGTCGACCGCCTCCATCCCGGGCAGGGTCGGGGCGGCCGCCCCGGTGACCGTGCCCGGCAACCGGCCCGGCCGGTCCTGGGCGGCCGCGCCGGCCGCCCAGAGCGCCTGCCGCCGGGTCATCCCGAAGCAGGCGAAGGCGTCCGCGGTGGCCAGCGCCTCCAGCTGCGCGGCGGTGAGACCGACCCGCCGGGCCAGGTCCGGCATGTCCCGGTACGGCCCGTGCGCCGTCCGCTCCGCCTCGATCCGCTCGGCCAGCTCGTCGCCGAGGGTACGCACGCCGGACAGCCCGAGCCGGACGGCCGGCCCGTACAGCCCCCAGGCGTGCGGCGGCTCCCCCGGCACGCTGCCCCACCGGGTGGCCGGGGTGGACTCCAGCACCGCCTTGGCGCCGCTGGCGTTGACGTCCGGGCGGCGTACCTCGACGCCGTGCCGGCGGGCGTCGTCGACCAGGGTCTGCGGCGAGTAGAAGCCCATCGGCTGGGCGTTGAGCAGCGCGGCGAGGAACGGGCCCGGGTGGTAGCGCTTGAGCCAGGAGCTGGCGTAGACCAGGTAGGCGAAGCTCATCGCGTGGCTCTCCGGGAAGCCGTAGCTGGCGAACGCGGAGAGCTTGTGGAAGACGTCGTCGGCCAGCTCGCCGGTGATGCCCCGCTCGGCCATGCCGGCGTACAGCCGGTCGGAGATCTGCGCCATCCGCTCGGCGGACCGCTTGGACCCCATCGCCCGGCGCAACTGGTCGGCGCCGGCCGCGTCGAAGCCGGCCAGGTCGATCGCCAGCTGCATCAGCTGCTCCTGGAACAGCGGCACGCCGAGGGTCTTCTCCAGCGCGTTGCGCATCAGCGGGTGGGCGTACTCCACCGGCTCCAGGCCGTTCTTGCGCCGGATGAACGGGTGCACCGAGCCGCCCTGGATCGGGCCCGGCCGGATCAGCGCCACCTCGACCACCAGGTCGTAGAAGACGCGCGGCTTGAGCCTCGGCAGGGTGGCCATCTGGGCCCGGCTCTCCACCTGGAACACCCCGACCGAGTCGGCCCGGCAGAGCATGTCGTAGACCTCGGGGTCGTCCAGCGTCATGTCGCCCAGGTCGAGGCTCATCCCGATCATGTCGTAGCCGTAGTGCAGCGCGGAGAGCATGCCGAGGCCGAGCAGGTCGAACTTGACCAGCCCGGCGGCGGCGCAGTCGTCCTTGTCCCACTGCAGGACGCTGCGGCCGGGCATCCGTCCCCACTCCACCGGGCAGACCTCGATCACCGGCCGGTCGCAGATCACCATGCCGCCCGAGTGGATGCCCAGGTGCCGGGGGAAGCTCTGCAGCTCGTTGGCGTATTCCACCACCTGCTCGGGGATCTCCGCCACGTCGACCGAGGCCACCGAGCCCCACCGGTCGATCTGCTTGCTCCAGGCGTCCTGCTGGCCCGGCGAGTACCCGAACGCCTTGGCCACGTCCCGCACCGCCGACCGGGGGCGGTAGGAGATGACGTTGGCGACCTGGGCGGTGTGCTCCCGGCCGTACCGGGCGTAGACGTGCTGGATCACCTCCTCCCGGCGGTCGGACTCGATGTCGACGTCGATGTCGGGTGGCCCGTCCCGCTCCGGGGCGAGGAACCGTTCGAAGAGCAGCCGGTGCCGGACCGCGTCCACGTTGGTGATCCGCAGCGCGTAGCAGACCGCCGAGTTCGCCGCCGACCCCCGGCCCTGGCAGTAGATGTCCTGCTCCCGGCAGAACGTGACGATGTCGTAGACCACCAGGAAGTAGCCGGGGAAGCCCAGCTCCTCGATCATCCGCAGCTCGTGGTCGAGCTGCTGGTACGCCTCCGGGTGCGCCGCGCGCGGACCGTAGCGCTCCCGCGCCCCCGCCATGGTCAGGTGGCGCAGCCAGCTCATCTCGGTGTGCCCCGGCGGCACCGGGTACACCGGCAGCTGGGGCGCCACCAGCTGCAGGTCGAAGGCGAGCCCGGCGCCGAACTCGTCGGCCCGGGCCCACCGCACCCGGGTACGCGGCGAACGGTCCCGCCATCTCGGCCGCCCGCTGGCGGAGT
>JAEVHO010000571.1 GCA_016802835.1 Micromonospora sp. ATA32
TGGGCAGCCCGCTCCGCTTGGGCAGCCCGCTCCGCCGCCGGACTGGCGGGGCGTCGCGCCGGGAGCATCTGCCATCACGGACACACTGTTCCGGCCCGATTGGCAGCCCGCTCCGCTTGGCAGCCCGCTCCGCTTGGGCAGCCCGCTCCGCTTGGGCAGCCCGCTCCGCCGCCGGACTGGCGGGGCGTCGCGCCGGGAGCATCTGCCATCACGGACACACTGTTCCGGCCCGACCGGCCTGCCCGAGTTGCGCTTCTCGGCGAGGATGAGGGCATGTCTTCTTGGAACAAGTGGTGGGGCCGGCTGAGCGCGGTCCTGGGTGCGGTCGTGCTCTCGGTGTTCGTACCGGTCGCGGCCTGGGCGTCCACCGGTTCCGGCGAGCTGGTGGTGGAGGCCGCCCGCCGTCGGTCCCGGGGCGCCGGCGGCTTCCTCGGCCTGCTCTGCTGCCTGGTGGTGGTCGTCGTGATCGTGGTTGCTGGTGCTGCGTCTGACGCGCAGGCGGCGCGGCGGCCGCCGCGTTGACCGTCGGGCTGCCGCGTCGGGCGTCCACCCGGCGCGGCAGCCCGCCAGCCCCGCGCGGGCACCGTTACGGGCCGGCGACGCCGGGTGCGCCAGGTCACTCGGCCAGCGCGGAGTCGGCCCGGGCCAGGAACCGGGCGATCGCGGCCTGTACGCCGGCCTTGCCGGAGCGGACGCTCTCGGCCGCGGCGACGAGCAGCGTACGGACCCTCGGGTGCCCCTTCGGGGGTGGTTCGGGCGCCGGCCCCAACAGGTCGGACAGCGTCGCCTCGAGCGCGGCGGCGCGCTTCTGGCCGGGATCGCTGACGCTGCCCTCGACGAACCGCCGGACGGGCAGGCTCGCGTTGAGCCCACGCTCGTTGCCGAGGATCCGGCCCGCCTCCGTGCTGGTGGTCAGGAAGTTGAGCACGTCCACCACCGCGCCGGGGTGCCGGGTGCCGTGGAACGCCGACCAGTACATCGAGGCCCGCGCCCATCCGGCGGCCGGCGGACCGGGCAGGGCGGTCACCGCCAGCTCGTCGCCGGTGTACCGCTGCAGCTCGGAGAGCTGGTGCGACCAGGCGAACGACGCCGCGGTGTGCCCGGTGACCACCAACTGCCGGGCCAGTTCGCCGCTGTCGGCCTGCTCCACCAGGGCGGCGCTGGGGGTGGCCCGGCCGGACCGGGCTCCCTGCCAGAGCTCGAACCAGTCGATCAGCTCGGCGGAGCCGAAGCCGAGCTGCCGTCCCCGGTAGAGCTCGCCACCCTTCGACCGCAGCCAGAGCCAGAGGGCCCGGTAGTCGCCGGACGGGTCCATCGTCCCGGCGACCCGGCCGCCGCTCGTCCGGGTCACCCGCTGCGCCCAGGCGATGTATTCGGCCCAGGACATCCCGGTCCGAGGCGCCGGCACCCCGAGCCGGCGCAGCAGGTCCCGGTTCCAGACGATCACGGCGGTGGTCTGTGCCGCGGGGACCCCCACCGTCCGGGCGTCGACCTGGCCGTACCGGGCCAGGTTCGGCGGCAGGCCGCGCAGGTCGAGCCGGTTCTCGGTGACGTACCGGCTGAGGTCGAGGATGATCTCGCGCTGCCCGTACTCGGTCAGCACGGTGTCGTCGATCTGGAACAGGTCCGGCACGTTGCCACCGGCGGCTTGGGTGGCCAGCCGGTCGTAGTAGCCGTTCAGGCCCTGCCAGGTGACCCGGAAGGTGACCCGCGGATTGCGCTCCGAGTAGAGCCGGAGCGCCCGTTCGGTGACCTCGGCCCGCTTGGCGCCGCCCCACCAGAAGACCGACAGCTCGATCGGCCCGTCGTCGGTCAGTCGCGCCTGTTCGTCACTGCTGCAGCCGGCCAGCCCGCCGGTGGCCAGCACCGGCAACCCGAGCAGCGCCCCCCAGCAGGCGGCGCCGGTCCGGGTCGACGCCGGTTCGGGCGAGCGGCGGACGGGCAGCGGGCACGGGCACTCCTGGGAGCTGTCGGACGTGGCGGTCGGATCATTTACACAGGCGGCACTGCCGGGTGTCAACGTCCGTCCGGTCACCCGACAGAGGGCGGCCTCGGCGCCCGGAGCTGACCGGGGGAGGCGGTGTGACGGCCGGTGGGATGCCGAGGGTGGCCGCCGAGGCGTCGCACCGCCGCATGGTGTACTAGGCCGCGTGGAACTTCTGCACTCGGGTAAGGTCCGGGACGTCTACGCCGACGGCGAGGACCTGATCCTGGTCGCCTCCGACCGCATCTCGATCTACGACGTGGCGCTGCCGACCCCGATCCCCGACAAGGGTCGCCTGCTCACCGCGCTCTCGCTCTGGTGGTTCGAGCAGCTCGCCGACCTGGTGCCCCACCACGTCATCTCCGCCACCGACGTGCCGGCCGAGTTCGCCGGGCGGGCGATCCGGTGCCGGCGACTGGAGATGGTCCCGGTGGAGTGCGTCGCCCGGGGCTACCTGACCGGTGGCGGATTCAAGGAGTACCAGCGCACCGGCGCCGTCTCCGGGATCCAGCTGCCGCGTGGCCTGGTCGAGGCGTCGATCCTGCCGGAGCCGATCTTCACCCCGTCCACGAAGGCCCCGATGGGCCAGCATGACGAGCCGATCACCTACGCGGACGTGGTCGACAAGGTGGGCGCCGACACCGCCGAGCGACTGCGGCGGATCACCCTTGACGTCTACCGGCGTGGCGCCGAGGTGGCCGCCGACCGGGGCATCCTGGTCGCCGACACCAAGATCGAGCTGGGCTGGGCGCCGGACGGCACGCTGGTCCTCGCCGACGAGGTGCTCACCTCCGACTCGTCGCGGTTCTGGCCGGCCGAGTCGTACCAGCCGGGCCGGGCCCAGTTCTCCTACGACAAGCAGTACGTACGGGACTGGGCGACCGGCAGCGGCTGGGACAAGCAGGGCCCGGCGCCCGAAGTGCCCGCCGAGGTGGTCGAGGCGACCCGGGCCCGCTACGTCGAGGTCTACGAGCGGCTGACCGGCCACCGCTGGGACTGACCAGCTACGGCCCGGGCTCCGCCCGGCC
>JAEVHO010000572.1 GCA_016802835.1 Micromonospora sp. ATA32
GAGCGCCCGGTCAGTCGTGAGCACGTGCGAGAGCCGGTCGCGGAAGCGCCGCTCGGAGTCGCTGACCGCGTCGGCGCCGAGGCCGAGGATGCCGCCGCTGGACGCGGCCCCCACCACCTGCTCGGCGATCTCCACCAGCCAGTGCTTGTACGCCCCGGCCTCACCCTCGTCCAGCCTGGCGGCCAGCAGCGCCGCCGCCTCGCCGGCCCGGACCAGCACGTCGCCGATCATCGCCTGCGGGTCGGCCGGCGCGATGACCGGCAGCTCCGCGCCCGCCTCGGGGTCGCCGACCCGGGAGACGATCTCGCCGGCCACGGCGGCCACCAGCGGGCTGGCCGACTCCCGGCCGGCGGAGATGATCTCCATGCCCGCCGCGTTCTCGGCCATGGTGCGCCGGGTGCCGTCGGACTCGGCAGCGCTCGCCGCGGTCAGCACCGACTGCGGCAGGCCGACCAGCAGCCCCCACTCCTCGTCGGAGAAACCGAACCCGGTGTACGCCGGCTGCTCGATCACGGCAACGCCCCTCTCAATCCTGGTCTCATTGACGGTCAACGGATCCGGTACCCGCACCCGATGGCCGGCGTCCGGAACCCGGCTCAGGCTAGTCCAGCGTCAGCAGGCCCTGCTCGGACACCACGCGCACGGACAGCGTCTTGTACCGTTCCTCGTCGAAGAGAACCCTCATCCGGTCGTCCTCGTAGCCGAGCACCAGGCCGGTACCCCACTCCGGGTGCCGGACCTGGCTGTGCACCGGGAACGGACCGCTCGCGCCGTTGTCGGCGACGCCCGCAGCAGTGCGACCCGCCGCCGCCACCGGTAGTCCTCCGTGGGGCAGTGGGCGACCTCGACGAAGAGGTTCGGCCGGTCGGGTCCGGAGACCACCACCTCGGCGTCACGCAGCCGGAGCCGGGCGATGCTGAGATGCAGCGCGCCTCGTCGATCGCCACCAGGGCCGGCTGCAGGGCCAGCAGCGGGGAGATGACCACGGTCGGACCGGGGATCAGGCTGGCCGGGATCTGGTAGATCGCCGACTTGCCGGCACCGGTGGGCAGGACCACCAGGGCGTCGCGTCGCTTCATCACCGCGCGCATGGCGGCGAGCTGGTCGGGCCGGAGCGCGGTCCAGCCGAAGAGACTCTTGGCCGCGCGGCGCAACGTCGTCGAGTGCCTGGTGAGTTTCATCGAGGGCCGGAGGTACCCGAGCCCGTCGACCGCGAAACCAGGGGCCGGCCAGCCCAACGCCGGTCCGGTTGACCCGGTGCCGCATCATGCCGGCACAAGCACACCCCGTATCCGGTCGCGGGACGATCCTCGCCGGCCGGGTCAGCGCAGCCGGGGCAGCACCTCGCGCTGGTAGAGGTCGTACAGCCCCTGGACGTTCGGGCCGGTGTTGGCGACGTAGACCTCGTCGAAGCCGGCCTTGGCGTACCGGTCGATCATCTCCAGGTGCGCGTCGGCGCTGTTGCCGCAGACGAACGCCTCCCTCATCATCTCCGGCCTGACCAGCTGCCCGGCCTGCTCGAAGTGGCGCGGCGAGGGGAGCACCTGGGACAGCTCGCCCGGCACGCCGGTGTTCGGCCAGCGCTCGTACGCGATCCGCACGCCCTCCTCCTCGCTGTCGGCGTACGCCGCCTTGAAGCCGGCCTGGCACGGCTTGTCGCCGCCGCCGTTCTCCCGAAACCGGCGGACGAGGTGGCCGTCGGGCCTCGTGCTGACGTACCCGTCGCCGATCCGGGCGGCCAGGTCGACCGCCTTGCGGCCGAAGCCGGACACGTAGACCGGCGGGGGAGTGTCGGGGCGGGTGTAGATCCGGGCCTGCTCGACGGTGTAGTGCTTCCCGCGGTGGTTGACGAAGCCGCCCTGCCACAGCTCGCGCAGCACCTCCACGGCCTCCTCCAGCATCTCCAGCCGGACATCGGCCTGCGGCCAGGCGCCACCGAAGATGTGCTCGTTGAGCGCCTCGCCGGAACCGACGCCCAGCACGAACCGGCCGCCGTGCAGCACCGCGCTGGTCGCCGCGGCCTGGGCGAGCACCGCCGGGTGGATGCGGACGGTCGGGCAGGTGACCGCCGTGGTCACCGGGAGGCGGCAGACCTGGCTGAGCGCGCCGATCATCGACCAGACGAACGGGCTCTGCCCCTGCGCGTCCACCCATGGGTGGTAGTGGTCGGAGATCCACAGCGCCTCGAAGCCGGCCCGTTCGGCGCCGCGCGCCTGTTCCAGCAGCTGCTCGGGCCCGTACTCCTCGCTGGACAGGAAGTAGCCGATCCTCATCGTTGCCCCTCGCCGCCGTCGGTGCCGGACGCACCGGCTGGACAACGAGAGCCCTACCCCGGGGGCCACGGCTCAACCGGCCGGGGCGGCGGAACGGCGTCGCGGCGGCGGGAGGCCGTTTCAGCGGCGGGAGGCCGTCTCAGCGGCGGAACATGGCCCGGATCGCGATCAGCAGGAACAGTCCGCCGACCACCAGGCCGAGCAGGCGTACGCCGGGCACGGCGGCCGGGCTGGTGGCGTCGGCGAGCAGCGTGAGGTGCATTCCGGCACTCTCCCACGGTGCCTCGGACCGCGCCACAGACTAACTGTAAGGTTTATTGACTATTCAATGGCGCGATGTGACCATGGCAGCACCGTCGCGGGCGGCGGGTGGCGCGGACGTGGGGAAAGCGGGGGGTACGGAGCCGGATGAGCGAGCGCAGCGAGCGGACCGTCGAGCAGGGAGCGGACGGTCTTCCGGCCGACGCCGACCGCCGGGGAGCGTCGGCGTGACCGCGCCGATGGGCAACCTGGCGAGCCTGGCCGCCGCCGTCCTGCAACCCGGTTTCGTCGGCACCGCGCCGCCGCCCTGGGTCTGCCGGTGGCTCGCTGACGGGCTCGGCTCGGTGGTGCTCTTCGCCCGCAACGTCGTCGACCCCGGCCAGGTCGCCACGTTGACCGCCGCGCTGCGCGCCGAGCGACCCGACGTCATCGTCGCCATCGACGAGGAGGCCGGCGACGTGACCCG
>JAEVHO010000573.1 GCA_016802835.1 Micromonospora sp. ATA32
CGCCACTCGTCCCGGCACCCGGGGTCGCACCGCCGTCGGCCGGACCTTCCGGGCCGCCACCGCGGGTCGTCTGCATGTCGTCATCGTTGAGTGCCAATGGGTGCTCCCTCGGGTGTGCCGCCCCGTCGTGCGTCGGGGGTTCGTCGTGCAGCGGGTGGTACCCCACGCACGATCTTCTCTAACCACACCGTAGACGTCGGGACCCGGCGACACGGACAGTTCGCCGGGCCCCGCCGCAGTCGTCAACTGCGGGCCACCGGCCGGCCGGGCGGGGCGCGCGAGCGCGGCGCCGGCAGCCTGCCGGTGACAGGATGGACGCCGGGTCCGGATCCGATGACGGAGGTCAGCGTGGCGCAACCGATCAGGAGGCTCCAACCGCTACCCGAGGACTGGCAGCGCGGGTTGGCCGTGGTGGCGCACCGGGACGCGGCGGTGCGGTACGGCGCCGCCTTCGAGGTCTTTCCCCTCGCGCTTCACTAGGGGTCCGGAGATGATCCTGGTCGGCACCTCCGGCTGGCAGTACCGCGACTGGCGGGGCCCGTTCTATCCGGCATACGTCTACTTCAACAACGACCCGGGCGGGGCGGCGGTGGTCGACGCGGTGGCCTTCGCGAGGCTGTCCCGCCACGCGGGCCGGTCGGTCAGCCGTACGGCGTGAGGCGGCCCGCCCCACCGCACGGGCGGGACGGACCGTCGGTCATCCGGTCACGGCATCATCCGTTGCAGGTCGCGGGGCATGTTGTCCTTCACGTCATCCCACTGGCCCTGGGTCACGTGCCGGCTCAGGGCGTCCAGCACCACCTGCACCACACGCTCCGTGCCGCCCTCTACGTCGTACGGAAAGTGTCGCCGGACCTCGAAGAGGAAGTCGTCCCGCTTCAGCTTGATCGGCACGTCCATCGGCTTCCAGCCGTCGAAGTAGATCCCGCGCACCAGGACCGGCAACTGCGCTGAGAACTCGACGCTCTCCTGCACCGGCAACCGGTCGCGCAGCAGGTGCAGCACCGTGCGCAGCGCGCAGTAGGACTGGTTGCGTTGCTCCTTCGGCCAACCGTACGCCTGTTCGATGTCCTTGAGGATCAGGTTCGTCTTCTCCAACGAGGACTCGAACGCCGATTGCAGCTGCTCAGCCATCTGTCCACCCCCGTACGTCGGTTTCCCACCGTCCGTCGTCGTTGCGCCGCGGCGGCCCGGACGGGCCACGCCACAGTCGGGTCGGACTGACCCGGTTGGGTCGGGCCGGCCGCCGGGCGTTGCCGGCCGAGCCGACAACGTGCAGCACGGCGCCGCGTCGTGGATCCGGTACGACCCGAACCGCCATCTCCGCCACCTCCGATGTGTCGGCGTCGCGGTCGCGTCGGTCGACGGACCGCACTCGCCGCCCATGCTGCGGGACGGTCGGATGAGCCGGCCTCACCCGACGAGGGTGATCCGGGCTCAGTCCCCGGCCAGCAGGTCGGTCAGGCTCGCCGCGTTGGTCTGGGCATAGTCGCGGTAACAGTTGTTCATCAGGACGTGGGTCTGCTCGGCCGAGTCGGCGAGCTCGCGCAGCTTGGGCGCCCAGTCCATCAGCTCGCGGTCGGAGTAGTGGTAGCCGAACTTCTCGTGGATGTCCTTGCTGGTCCACTTGTCGCTGTGCCCGTGGAAGCGGATGACCGCCAGGTCGGCGGTCGCCTCCAGCACCGGTGGGACCGAGGAGCGGTGCCCCTGCGGCATGTCGACGGCGACGTACGCCAACCGGTGCTCGCGCAGGAACCGCAGCGTCTCGGTCCGGTTGTCACCGTCGAACCAGGAGGCGTGCCGGAACTCGAAGACCGGCCGCAGCGGAACGCACCGCTTCGCCACCTCGATCAGGTACGCCTTGTTGTCCCGCCTGATGGTGAACCAGGGCGGGAACTGGAACAGCACCGCTCCCAGCTTGCCCGCCTCGACCAGCGGGTCGAGCGCGGACAGGAACCTGGTCCACACCTCCTCGTACACCTGCGGGCGCAGGTCGTCGGGGTAGACGTTCTTCTTGTCCGTGTCGGGCCGCAGATCCTTGTAGAGCGCGCCGACCCGGGTCGGATGCCCGGTCAACAGGCTGAACGCCTTGATGTTGAAGGTGAAGCCGGCCGGGGTGCGCTCCGCCCACAGCCGCGCCGTCCGCTCGGCGGGCGGCGAGTAGTAGGTGGCGTCCACCTCGACCAGGGGAAACTGCTTGGCATACCAGGCCAGTCGCTTCTCCGGGGTATCCGCGGTCTGCGGGTACCAGCCGGAGTCCAGCAGGGTCCGGTCCGTCCAGGAGGCGGTGCCCACCTTGATCTCACCCATGGTTGAGTCCACCGTGTCCCGACCCGACCGGCAACCGGGACGACCGGCTCAGGCCGCCCGGCGCTCCCGGTTCTGCTTGCAGGCCACGCAGGCGGTGGCGGACGGGAAGATCTCCAGGCGCTCGACCGGGATCGGGGCGGAGCAGCCCTCGCAGAAGCCGTAGGTGCCCTCGTCGAGCCGGGTCAGGGCGTGCTCGAACTGGGCCCGGCGG
Source organism: Micromonospora sp. ATA32 (assembly GCA_016802835.1). Taxonomy (GTDB): domain Bacteria; phylum Actinomycetota; class Actinomycetes; order Mycobacteriales; family Micromonosporaceae; genus Micromonospora. The sequence goes on from JAEVHO010000573.1 coordinate 2,522, forward strand.
TCCAGGATGGTCCGCAGCAGGGACTGCGCGGTGTCCCGTTCGGCGGTCTTGGTGCCGCTGTCGGCCTGGTCGTCGCCGGCGGTGTCGCCGACCTCGACCAGCCGCAGCACCTGGCTCTGCAGCACCGCCTGCTCGTACTCCGCGGACAGCTCGTCGTAGCGCGTCTGCAGGGAGAGCCGGATCTGGTCGACCTCCGCCTGGGACCGGCCGGTGGCTACCGTGTCGTGGACGAGCATCGCTGCCTGCCTTTCGTGGGGCCGGGGAGCGCCCAGGGCTGCTCGCCCCGGCTCCGTGGTCCGGTACGCGCGGGCGAGACCACCCGTGCTCTGTGAGCCGGGCGATTACCCCGCCACCGAAGCGACCAAACCGACGATTTTTGCACCTCCGTCGCGCCCTGCGTCCGGATCCGGGCCTCGGGCCCCGCTCCCCTCGCGCCGCGCCTCAGTCGCCGTCGCCGGGCTCGACCACGGCCGGGT
>JAEVHO010000574.1 GCA_016802835.1 Micromonospora sp. ATA32
GTGCACCGCCCCCCGGCCCAGCGCCGCCCAGTCGGTGGGCAGCCACACCAGCGCGACCGCGAAGATGACCAGGGCCAGGCCGGCGAGGCCGAACACCCGCTCCATCCGCTCGAACCGCATCCGCCACAGCACGAGCCAGACGCCGAGCGCGGCGACCGGAACCCAGAGCAGGTAGTGCAGCCCCGTGGCGAGGTGCAGAACCAACGCCACGCCGCCCAGCTCCGCCGCCAGGGTGAGCACCGTGACCAGGTACGACGCCGCCAGGTTGAGCAGCGCGATCCGCGGGCCCAGCCGCTCCCGGACCAGGTCGAAGACCGCCCGGCCGCTCACCGCCGCGATCCGGCCGGCCATCTCGGCGTACGCGCAGATGCCGAACACGCCGACCACCAGCACCCAGGCGTGGCCCATGCCGAAGCGGGCCCCGGCCTGGGCCGCCGCCACCAGGTCACCGATGTCGACGAAGCCACCGACGGCGGAGAGCACGCCGAGGCTGGCGGCTAAGAGCCTTGGCTTCCTCACCTTGGGTACGTACCGAGCGGTGTCATCGACGCGACGATATCGGCGTGGATCGCCCGGTCTGGCCTAAACGGGGCATCCGGTCAGGATGCCCGAGGTGGCTAGGAGGGGGAGAGGTTCTGCAGCCGGACCTGTCCCCGGGAGACCAGCCGGCCGTCCTCGTCGTGGATCTCCACCTGCCAGAGCTGCTGGCTACGCCCTCGGTGCACCGGCGTGCCGACCGCGGTCAGCTCGCCGTCACGCACCGCCCGGAGAAAGTCGGTCTGGTTCGACACGCCCACCACCTGGCCCTTGTCGCCCAGCCAGATCGAGCCGCCCACGCTGGCCGCCGTCTCCACCACCGCGCAGTACACCCCGCCGTGCTGGATCCCGAACGGCTGATGCAACTCGGGCCGTACCCGCCAGCGGATGACCACCCGGTCGCCGCTGACCTCGTCGAACTTGAGGCCCAGCAGGGCGACGAAGCCACCCGTCAGGTCCGGCATCTCCACGGCAGCCCCTCCTCGACTCACGAAGGGGCCAGCCTAGCCGGCCGATCGGGAGGGGAAACCCGGTACGGCCCGGTGCCGGCGATGGGGGAGAATCGGTGACCGTGACCGACAGCATCCGCCCGCCCGCCCGGCGGGATTCACTGACCGATGACCTGCGGTGGCGGGGCCTGATCCAGGACTCGACCGGCGACGACGAGCTGCGTGCGCTGCTCGACGGCGAACGCGCCGTCTTCTATGTCGGCTTCGACCCGACCGCGCCGAGCCTGCACGTCGGCCACCTCATGCAGGTCACCACGGCCCGCCGTCTCCAGCTCGCCGGGCACTGCCCGCTGCTGCTGGTCGGCGGTGCGACCGGGCAGATCGGCGACCCGAAGGAGAGCGCCGAACGGACCCTCAACCCGCCCGAGGTGGTGGCGGGGTGGGTCGACCGGATCCGCGACCAGCTGGCGCCGTTCGTGTCGTACACGGGGGGACAACGCGGCGCGGCTGGTGAACAACCTCGACTGGACCGGCGAGATGTCGGTGGTCGAGTTCCTCCGTGACGTCGGCAAGCACTTCCCGGTCAACAAGATGCTCGCCCGGGAGGTGGTCAAGGCCCGGCTCGACAGCGGCATCAGCTTCACCGAGTTCAGTTACCAGCTCCTGCAGGCCCACGACTTCTTCGAGCTGCACCGCCGGTACGGCTGCCAGCTCCAGTTCGGCGGCTCCGACCAGTGGGGCAACATCACCGCCGGCGTGGACTACGTGCGCCGGCGCGGCGCGGGGCCGGTGCAGGCGTTCGTGACCCCCCTGGTAACGAAGGCGGACGGCACGAAGTTCGGCAAGACCGAGGGCGGAGCATCTGGCTCGACCCCAAGCTGACCAGCCCGTACTCCTTCTACCAGTTCTGGGTCAACGTGGACGACCGGGATGTCGGCCGCTACCTGCGCTACTTCAGCTTCCGCTCACGGGAGGAGCTGGAGGAGCTGGAGAAGGCGACGGCGGAGCGACCGGCGGCGCGGCTCGCCCAGCGGGCGCTCGCCGAGGAGCTCACCACGCTCGTGCACGGTGCGGAGGAGACGCGGCAGGCGGTGGCGGCCAGCCAGGCCCTCTTCGGCCGCGGCTCACTGGACGACCTCGCCCCGGAGACGCTGCGGGCGGCGTTGACCGAGGCCGGACTGGTCCGGCTCAGCGGCGAGCTGCCGGACGTGGCCGGGCTGCTGCGCGATTCCGGGCTCGTGCCGAGCCTCAAGGAGGCCCGTCGGGTGATCGCCGAAGGTGGCGCGTACGTGAACAACAACCGCGTTACCGAGGTCGACGCGACGGTCCCGAGCGACGACCTGCTGCACGGTCGGTACCTGGTGTTGCGCCGCGGCAAGCGGTCGTTCGCGGGCGTTGAGCTGGAGAGATAGCCTGCGCTGCATGATGTGACGCGGGACCGCGCCGGCGGATTGACGATCAATCCGCGCGCGTAACTTTCTCTCTGCCAGCGCGGAACGGACGAAACAGGGCGAAAGACCTGGAGGCCGGAGCGCAGGGAATGGCACCGGGTACTCTGGGGTTACACCTGGCAGGACCTGAAACCGCGCGGTGCCCCCGGATCTGCCACGAGGCGGATTTGGTGCGGCGGAGCTGAGCGGGTATGGTTGTCCGTCGGCAGGGAACCGGGCGAGTTCGCGGGAAATCGCGGCGGCCGGCCTGCCGGAAATCACGAATCGATCGGCGGAAGCCGGCCGAATTGTGGTGCCCGGAAATGGGTTGGAGTTAGGTGAAATCGCGAAAGACAGCGATTTGACACGACGAAAACCCCCGGGTAACGTAGTAAGAGTGCCCGGCGCGAGAGCGGCGGGGATGGGGATGTGGATGGAAATGCCCCGAGGGGTTGGCCTGCTGAGCGGGTTGGCTGGTTCGGTGTGTGGTTGTTCTTTGAGAACTCAACAGGGTGCTTGATAAGCCAGTGCCAATTATGATTTATACCCGGGCTGGCTGGGTCTGCCTTTTTGGTGGGT